>CAVHUZ010000096.1:0-2511 GCA_963639545.1 Bacteroidaceae bacterium | reverse complement strand
TTAGATTATTAAGGTTAAGAAAAGATTGATTGTCGTGAGACAATCAATTTTTTTTATTTTAGGCTACTCTTCCAGACATTGTAGGCGATTAGGAACAAACGCTTTCAGGTGTTCCCAAATCTTCTGAACGGGCAATCCCATCACATTGTAGTAGCTTCCTTTAAGTCCTGTCACTCCCACATAACCAATCCACTCCTGAATGCCATAAGCGCCCGCCTTATCGAAAGGCTGATAATGGGACACGTAATAGCTGATCTCGTTATCTGTGAGCGCTTTGAATGTCACCTCCGTGGTAACCGAGAAACGTTCTTGATGATGACATGTAGTCATGCACACACCCGTAATCACATGGTGGGTACGTCCGCTTATCAAGTGCAGCATACGTGTTGCATCCTCAGCATCAGCTGGTTTACCAAGCGCCTGATTATCCACAATGACTAACGTATCTGCAGTTATCAACAAGGTGTCATCATTCAACTGATCCATATAGGCATCGGCCTTTTCTTTTGCGATGTACAATGGGATATCCGCTGTAGGCAATGATTCGGGATACGACTCGTCTATATCGGGCAATACCTGTGTGGTAAATTGTAGGCCTAACGATTGTAGCAATTCTCTTCGACGTGGCGACTTGCTTGCCAGTACTATCTGATAATGTGTAAGTTGTTCCATATTGATACACTGATTAGAGATTACCATCCAAAAGCTTTAGCCGTGGTCATCCATTTTTGTTGTGCCTTAAGTACCTGTTCTATCACATCTCTTGCTACACCATAACCTCCTAGACAATCACTTATGTATAGCGATATGGCTTTGATTTCGATACAAGCGTCATGAGGGCAACAAGGGCAACCTGCATGTTGCATCACTTCAAAGTCGGGAATATCATCACCGACATACATCACCTCATCTTCATGAAGCTGATATTTTTCCAAGAAGTCAGTCCATGAATCGAGTTTGACCGAGCAATTCATGTATATGTCTTTCACGCCAAGATATTCATAACGTTTGCGCACGTTGTCATTATGACCACCTGTCATGATGGCTAGATGCAGACCAAGCTTCTGAGCCAGTTGGATAGCGTATCCATCTTTTATGTTCAAGGTACGTATAGGGTCACCTTGTTCGTTCATCTGTACTGTAGAGGTAGACAAGACACCATCTACATCAAACACGATAGCTCTGATTTTTTTTAAGTCGTAGTTGATCATTGTATGTTTTACGGATTTAGTCATTCATGCGTTCATTGCTCCTATGGATACTCACCGACATGCGCTCATATAGATCTTTCAATAACGGGTCTGGCTTCATCAACATTGCTTGGGCTCGTATCACATTTTGATCATACCGCTTTGCAGGTCCCGTCTGTGCTTGTGCAGGTGACAAGTCATGCACCTTGCGTGCTGTTTCATCAATCAATGGAAGCAAGACATTGAAAGGAATATGACGTTTTTCTAGCACTTGCGAAGCCACATCATAGCAATGATTAACAAAGTTGCATGCCCACACAGCAGATAGATGTAGGTATTTACGATCCTCACTATTCATTGGCTCCACAAAACGGCTTACGCTTTCAGCTAGCGATGTTATCATGTGTAGCGTAGCGCCATCGTTTCCTTCCACGAAACAAGGCACTTCACCAAAATCAACGTTTCTATTCTTAGAGAATGTCTGCAAAGGATATAACACGCCATAGTGTAACGTTATACCTTTGAACACATCCATCGGGATAGATCCTGCGGTGTGTAAGAATATGTGTTCTTCCCTACCACGACAGATCTGAGGTATCAAATCGGGTAGAGCTGCATCTGTGACTGATATGATATAGACATCAGCATGATAAGTAAGAAAATCTATGTTATTGATAGGGGTACCTCCTACCTGTTGTGCCAGGGTTTGAGCCGACTGTATAGTACGACTATAAACCTGAAGGATGTCATGTCCATTCTCTAACAGCGCTTTCCCCAACTGAGTGGCAAGGTTCCCTGCTCCGATGATTGCTATTTTCATTTTTCCTTTTACTTTTGTACAAAGGTATAATCTTTCCAGCTAAATTCAGAAACCTATACGGATATTTAAGACTTGTTTAATAACCTTGTGTTTTTTCATAAGTGGGATTCTACCGATAAGTGCAATAAGTCATGCCCTCCCTTCAACCCTGCAGTTTTATTGGTTAAAAGAGTAGCTGCAATCATTCAAAACAGCAAGTATAAAAGAGTATTAAAGCAAAGAAGAGAAGAGATTTTAATTTATTTTTCGATGAAAATCAATTTATTTTTTGAACGAAAATAAATTGATTTTCTTGCTTAAAGGTACTCCTGTGAGTTATCGCAAATCAACTATTGCTACACAGTAGCATACCTTTTATATGGCTCTTCCGTTAAATGCGTGGATAGGTATAGCCAGCCTTTTAAAATAGGCTAGCATACCCATAACCATTTAATTTCCGCCCATATAGCAAGTGTAACAATAGTGGGCGACGTGTCTCACGTCGCAATAAACAAAAAAGGA
>CAVHUZ010000095.1:0-8786 GCA_963639545.1 Bacteroidaceae bacterium | reverse complement strand
ACAATCCTTTTTTTGAAGCATATAATACCCCCCACGATACTGTTCCATTTGATCGCATAACGCTACAAGACGTAGAAGAAGCGTTTTATGAAGGTATGCGTAGAGAAGACGAACAAGTACAAGAAATGTTGTCCGAAACCGAAGAGCCAACCTTCGATAATACGCTTATACGCGAGGATAAAGTAAAAGGCCGCAAGCACTACTATGATTTGTTGAGTAGAGTGGAAACTGTATTCTTCAACTTATTGTCAGCAGAAAGCGATGACGACATGGAAGCTTTGGCTCAGAAAATGAGTCCCATCTTGACCAAGCATTCCAATGATATTAGTCTTAACTCAGCCGTTTTTGAACGTATCAAGCATGTTCATGAGCATCATCGGCCTCTAACACCTGAGGAACAAACCATATTGGATAGAAGTTATGACGGCTTTGTTAGAAGCGGTGCTTTGCTAGACGAAGACGGCAAGAAACGTTTTCGGGAGATTTCTGAAAAGTTGAGCGAACTCTCTTTGCTATTCTCACAAAATCTACTTAAGGAAACCAAAGCCTATACCTTGCATCTCACTGATGAGACAGAATTAGCAGGACTACCCGAAACCATAGTTGAAGCAGCAGCAAACACAGCAAAGGAAATGGGTAAAGATGGTTGGGTCATTACACTTGATGCCCCCAGCTATGGACCATTTATGATGTATGCAGAGAACAGAGCGTTGCGTGAAAAGCTTTATATGGCACGTAACACGCTTTGTACACATGCAAACACGGAAAACAATCTCGATATTTGCAAACAGATAATCAACCTAAGACGCGAACTAGCGCAACTCTTAGGATACGATACATATGCTGATTATGTAATGAAGTATCGTATGGCTGGCAATGTGAATCGAGTCTATAAGATGTTTGATGATCTCCTTCAAGCATATAAACCAGTAGCAATAGAAGAACAGGCCGAGGTAGCTCAACTCGCTTCAGAGCAAAATGGTGAAGATTTTGAACTAAAGCCATGGGATGTTTCTTATTATTCACATAAGCTACAATTACAGAAGTTTGACTTAGACTCAGAGATGTTACGCCCATATTTTGAATTAAATCAAGTAATTAAGGGCGTATTCGGGTTAGCAACTACACTCTACGGAATTACATTCAGGGAGAACAAAGCCATTCCAGTTTATCATCCCGACGTTAAGCCATATGAGGTTTATGATAACAATGGAGCTTTCCTTGCCGTACTTTATGTAGATTTTCATCCAAGAAAAGGCAAACGTGATGGTGCTTGGATGACTGAGTATCAAGGCCAATGGATAGAAAAAGATGGAACCAATGTCCGTCCGCATGCTTCATTGGTAATGAATCTTAGCAAACCTACAGAAGATAAGCCTGCTTTGCTACGCCTTGGTGAGGTGGAAACGTTCTTGCACGAGTTTGGTCATGCCCTTCATGGTATGTTTGCTAATACGCGCTTTGAGAGTCTTTCAGGTACCAATGTCTTGTGGGATTTCGTTGAATTACCTTCGCAATTTATGGAAAACTATGCAGTTGAGAAGGATTTCCTTCGTACCTTCGCTTTCCATTATCAAACAGGTGAGCCAATTCCTGATGAGCTGATTGATAAGATTCAACAAAGTCGCAACTTCAATGTAGCCTCAGCGTGCCTACGCCAAGTAAGTTTAGGCATGCTCGATATGGCTTATTATACACAGAAAGACGAGTTCAACGAAGATATCATAACGTTTGAGAAAGAAGCATGGAAAGAAGCTATTCTCTCGCCACAACTCCCCGAAACATGCATGACGGTACAGTTCTCGCATATCATGGCTGGCGGATATGCTGCAGGTTATTATAGCTACAAGTGGGCTGAAGTTCTTGATGCAGATGCTTTTAGTGTGTTCAAGCGTCATGGTATCTTCAATCAAGATGTGGCAAACCGATTCCGCACACAAGTACTATCCAAAGGTGGAACCGAAAATCCAATGACGCTTTACAAGCGGTTCCGCGGTCAAGAACCTAGTATAGATGCACTCCTTGAACGCAATGGTTTAAAGCTACCCGAAGCAGAGAAGCAACGCCAACTGGATTATCGTTACCTACGAATGGCGCATATCTGGGCCGAAAACTCCTATTGTAAGCGCAGAAAGGTTGGTGCGTTAGTCGTTAAAGATAAGATGATTATTAGCGATGGTTATAACGGCACACCAAGCGGCTTTGAGAACGTATGTGAAGATGAGCGTCATGTGACCAAGCCTTACGTCCTTCACGCCGAAGCTAACGCTATAACAAAGTTGGCGCGAAGCAGCAATAACAGTGAAGGCTCCACGCTATATGTCACAGCATCGCCATGCATTGAATGCTCCAAACTCATTATCCAAGCAGGAATCAAACGTGTGGTATACGGAGAAAAATACCGGTTGGATGATGGCATACAACTATTAAAACGTGCAGGTATAGAGGTAGTTTATCTTGAACTTACCGATTAAACATGATTTAAGTAAAAACAATGAACAAGTTAAAGTCAAATAGATTTACTCCTTTGTTTATGGCAATCAGTGTGGTTGCCGGTATAATGATTGGCTACTTCTTTGCCAACCATTTTTCGGGTAATCGTCTGAACATCATAAATAATGGTAGTAGTCGTCTGAATAATCTCTTGCATATCATTGACGATCAGTATGTTGATTCTGTCAATATAGACGATCTCGTTGATAAAGCAATTCCTCAGATATTAGCAGAGCTAGATCCTCATTCTGTTTATATCAGTGCAGAAGATGTTCAGAAGGCAAATGCCAGTCTGCAAGGATCGTTTTCTGGTGTAGGTATAGAGTTTGTTATACGCGAGGATACCATCCGTGTACAAGGTGTTATTAAGAATGGACCTGCTGAGAAAGCTGGAATCTTGGCAGGCGACAAGATTGTTAGTGTTGATGACAAGCCCTTTGTTGGTAAGGTCGTAACCGACTCGGAAGCCCAACGTCGACTAAAAGGTCCCAAAGGATCTAAGGTTAAGATTGGTGTAACACGTTTTGGAGAAAAAGGTGTTAAGTATTTCGTCGTGACTAGAGCTGATATCGAAACTAGAAGCATTTCAGCCACATACATGCTTAACGACACCACAGGATATATTCGTATTAAGAGTTTTGGCGAAAAGACCTATGCAGAGATGCTTGCTTCTTTAGCAAAGTTATCGCAAGAGGGTTTCAGCAATCTTGTAATTGATCTTCGTGACAACTCTGGCGGTTATCTAGAAAGCGCCGTCAATATGATACAAGAGTTCCTGCCCAA
The DNA here is from genome assembly GCA_963639545.1 of Bacteroidaceae bacterium. Classification (GTDB taxonomy): domain Bacteria; phylum Bacteroidota; class Bacteroidia; order Bacteroidales; family Bacteroidaceae; genus Prevotella. Next base: position 5,510 of record CAVHUZ010000095.1, on the reverse strand, counting down.
AGATCGCTTGATTGTATACACTGAAGGACGTAAAAGTCCACGCCGCGAGTATCGTAGCAATGGGCGAGGCGCTTACCAAGACATACCTTTGGTTATATTGATTAATGAAGGCTCAGCCTCTGCTGCCGAAATCTTTGCAGGTGCCATTCAAGACAATGACCGTGGCACTATTATTGGTCGACGTTCATTCGGTAAAGGTTTGGTACAACAACAAATCGCCTTCCCTGATGGCAGTGAGATTCGTCTGACAGTTGCACGTTATTATACACCTTCAGGACGTTGTATCCAGAAGCCTTATGTGATGGGAGACGAATCAGATTATAATCAGGACATCTTGTCTCGATATGAGCATGGCGAATTCTTCTCACAAGATAGCATCAAGCACACGGGCCCAGCTTATCATACGTTGAAAGGACGAACCGTTTATGGCGGTGGTGGCATCACGCCCGATATTTTTGTTCCAGAGGATACAAGCGCAGTTACCTCTTATTATAAGGAAGCAGTGATGAGCGGCATGATCTTGCAGTTTGCTTACAACTACACAGACATCAATCGTCCGCGATTGCGTACCTTTACAGAAATGATGCAACTAGCTGCCTATCTGCGAAGCCAAAACATGGTCAACCAGTTTGTCGACTACGCAGACAAGAACGGACTGCAACGTCGCAACCTAATGGTACGCAAGTCGCATAACCTGCTTGAGCAATATATAGATAGTAGAGTGATCTATAACATGTTGGATGAACAGGCATTAAACGAGTATCTTAATCAGAATGATGCTACGGTGCTGCGAGCATTACAAGTGTTCAGAGAAGGAAAAGCCACTCCGCAAAAGCCAAGCAGTAAGTCGCATGCAAAATAAGAAAGAACTGCGCCAATGGATACGGACGCAAAAAGAGTTGGTTTCTCCAGAGGAGCGATTACGCCAATCCGCAACTATTGTTGAGGAGATACTGCGTCATCCGCGCATTGTCTCTGCGCAAGCGGTTATGGCCTATTGCTCTTTGCCAGATGAGGTTAACACCATCCACCTTTTGGGTCAGCTTCTTAGCAAAGGTAAGCGTGTATTGCTCCCTAAGGTGATAAACGATTATGAGATGCAGCTATGTGAGATTCATTCCATGAACGATTTGACCGAAGGAGCTTTTCATATAATGGAGCCAACAGGTTCTGTGGTCAATGATTATGAGCTTATAGACGTTGCGATTATCCCAGGAATGGCTTTTGACCAAGAAGGACACAGGTTAGGAAGAGGACGTGGATATTATGATCGCTTTTTGGCGAAAGTTCCCTATATATATAAGATAGGTGTAAGTTTCTCTTTCCAAAAGGTATCGTCCGTACCTGTAGAAGCTAACGATATCATCATGGACGAAATTATCTGACAAAACAATACATACATTCTATGGCATTAAACTATATTTGGATAGCATTATTTACAATCGGCGTGATTGTAGGAGTTGTGAAACTCATTTTCTGGGGGGACGTCACCACATTGCCCGCAATGATGGATTCCACTTTCAAGATGTCCAGCGAAGCTTTCGAGATGACGTTAGGTCTCACAGGAACCTTGACCTTATGGATGGGAATCTTAAAGGTGGGTGAAGATAGTGGATTAGTTGAACGTTTGGCAAAGCTACTTAGTCCTTTGCTCACAAAGTTGTTTCCAGAGATACCCAAAGATCATCCCGCATTGGGTTCTATTTTCATGAACTACGCGGCCAATATGCTTGGACTTGACAATGCTGCCACACCTGTAGGACTTCGAGCTATGCAGGAGTTGCAGACACTCAATCCGCAAAAGGATACGGCTAGCAACTCAATGATTATGTTCCTGGTCCTTAATACATCCGGGCTGACCATCATCCCAGTTTCAATCATGGCTTATCGGTCTAAATATGGCGCAGTTGACCCCACAGATGTCTTCATACCTATGCTTTTGGCAACGATGTGTGCCACGTTAGTAGGTTTGCTCGCTGTAGCCATTCGTCAACGCATCAACCTATTTAATATCCCAATGCTTATCATGGGATTGGTGGTGAGCGCATTGGTTAGCGGTTTATTCCTAGCCATGCATGGTATGACCACCACTGAGGTGCAAGGCTTTTGCCGTGTGATGACCGCCTGTATCATGCTTGGAGCTATAATGATATTCATTTGGTCAGGTGTGCGCAGTAAGATCAATGTGTATAATTCGTTCATCGAAGGAGCCAAAGGAGGTTTTCACGTAGCAGTGAGTCTTATTCCTTATTGCGTTGCTATTCTTGCTGCCGTAGGTGTCTTTCGTGAGTCAGGAGCGCTGATGATGGTTCAGCACGGAATAGAGCAAGGCGTTCAAGCATTAGGATTTAATAGCGATTGGGTTGGCGCTTTGCCAGTCGCTTTGATGAAGCCCCTTAATGGTGCTGGTGCTCGAGGAATGATGTTGCAATGCTTCGATACATTTGGTGTTGATAGCTTTATCGGCCACTTGGCTAGTATCCTTCAGGGTAGCACTGACACCACATTCTATATACTGGCAGTCTACTTTGGTAGCGTCGGTGTGAAAAAATATCGTTATGCCGTCACCTGTGGTTTGCTTGCTGACTTAGCAGGGATGATTGGTGCAGTGTTGTTCAGCTACTTCTTCTTTTATGTCTAATAAGAAGACCGACATCTCTGAACAAGCCCAAGCTGCAAACGATTACATTTGTAAAGTGCTGATTTTTCGAACATAACCTTGCCACTGTAAAGTCTTAGTCATACCTTTGCATCGACTAAAAGATGAAGATATAGAAGAACAATGTTTAATCTATTTCTCGATAGGTATTAGACAGATTGTATGTCAATCAAGATTTTGTATTCTAGGTTAGTAGGTTTTGTTAATTTGGTTATAGGACTCTGTAAACATTTATATGTCTACAGAGTCCTATGTTTTTTGCACGCAGTCAGATGGAACTCTTGCGAACAATAATTAGTCTATGCTTATCCTTTAGCAAACATCATTCCTATCAAACCGAAGGCTGAGAGCAATGCCAGCCAACCCCACCAGCGTGTGAGTGTGCCTTTCTTTCTTAGGTAAGGAATACACATCGTAATGATGAATACTCCAAACTCTAAACCAGCACCAATGATAGGATTCCATAATGTAGACAAAGCAGAGAGAAGGTCTATTCCGAGTACCACAATGAGCCAAATAAGAGAGATGAAGAAGCGCAATACATTGCTCAAACATCCACCTTTGTCGTCTGACTCTCCTACAAACTTATCTTCCGCCACATCTAGAGCCTTGTCTTTCGCGGCATCTTTGGCAGCGTCGATTAAGAAATCACTTATTAGTCCCATAACTTTTCTTTATTGTTTACTTTTATAAATACTATTTACGATTAATAACAAGATGAGAGATATGATGCCATTGAGGATATAGCACGAAGTGTTTACACCCGCATAAGCATAGATGGCATTCATCACTAGCAGAACTAAAGAGCCTGATGCGCATGCTACCCGAATCATCGTACCCGAACGAGGATGCTCATTATATTCCGCCCCGACCAGTCCTATACCTAACAATGCCATCTCGATACCGACGACAATGCCAAGCGGTAACGCATCGTTAGCTTCTTGCGCCAAGGCATAGAAGCCCCAACCGAGTAATGCGCCAATAGCAATGGAAACAATGGTTCTGATTGAATCTATTTTCATAATCGTTAATCGATTAGGGGTTCAACAGAATAATCTTCTGCACTTCGGGAACGTCCTTGGCTTGCATCCATCCACTCATGCCTGGCCGCCACACCATCGTGTTTGGTGTGAGCGATTTGGCTTTGACAAGCGTAGCTAGTTCCTCTTCCGTAAATGGTCCAGCTACTACGTTGTTGACCAATACATGATACTTAGTTGCCGTCTTCCCATGGTTTAGTGCGTTGGCTGTTCCTGGTATCTGCATGTTACCGATGCAATGGTTCATCGTGTTAACCATTTGCTGCGCGATAGCCATACCCATGCCAAACTCTACGAGATGGTCGATGGTGCTGAATGAATTGTTATTGTCCATAATCTATCTCTCCTTTTCTTTATGGCATTGGTGGAGGTGGGGGAGGAGGCGTGTTGCTTTGGAAGAGACTTCCCAGTTCTGCCACATTACCAGCAGTCTCCCAACCAGCCATGCCTTGTTTCCAAACGTAGGTCTGCGGCGTAAGCTGTCCTTGCTGAACCATCTGTTGCAGTTGGCCCATGTTGAATGGTCCAGCCTGTTGACCGTTCACAGATACATGATACTGGATGCTTGGTGGAGGAGGAGGCGTATTCATCTGCCCATTCATCGCGTTGCCCATCTGATTCATCATACCAGCCATCTGCTGTCCCATGGCTCCTCCCATAGCCATACCTGTCATGATGCCAGCGGGGTTCATACCATTGCCGCCATTGCCGTCCATATTCATAGAACCCATCCGTCCTAGGTTTTGAGCGCCCGTCTTGAGCACATCCGCTTGCTGGTTGAGAGCGTGAGCACCAATGAAGTTGGTTTCCGTCTGCAGACGCTGAGCACGTTGGCTTTCCTCACGCTGTATGCGCATAGTCTCTTCCATGTTCTCAGCATTGATGCGCTGCGTGTCTTGCATGTTCTTGATATTGACATCAGTCTGTGCCTCGATGGTCTTAGCTTGCTGACCTGCCGTTAGGCGGCGTAGCTCCTCATACCCCTCACTCTCTTTGTCAGGCTCAATAGATGCAAGGTCAAATCGTTTCAGCTTTACGCCGAAGTCGTTAACGAACGAGGGGGCGAGTTTAGCCTCTATCATATCGCTGATATCCATCACCTTGCGTTCGATCTGCAGTACAGGAATCTGAAGGTCAGAAGGTACGTTGGTAATGAATCCCTTGACATATTTCACCACCATATCCTTTATTTGCTTCTTGAACGCTTCAAGATCGAAGTCGATTAGGCGATGCAATTTGATGAAGGCTCTGTAGTCTTCTATCTGGAAAGTGATGGTACCTCTAGCTGACATAGGTACGGCGAAATCCAAGAAACGCGGATCAAACACATCAAAGTAAGGTACACCAAACTTCACCTGTATGATGCCAGCCATGTTGACGAAATACACCTCAGCTTGGAAGGGCGAATCGCCACCGAAAGCCAATCCCACGATGCTTGACAGTATAGGGAAGTTGGCAGTCTTGATGGTATCATCATATGGACCGACGATGAAATCTTGCATAGTTCCACTATCCTTTTGCTTATATACGAAGACAGCCACCTCGCCATCTTTCACTCTCAAGCTACTACCATATCTGATAGCATTCTCCCTTGATGTGGAATTAGCGTCTTGACCTTCAGGTCTCCATTTCCACACAAGATACTCTTGTTCGTCGCAGCGAATGACATTCATCAGTCCGCCCGACTTTCCTTTGCTTCCAAATCCAAATAGTCCCATAACTAATTGAGTTATTAATTGTAGTTTTGTTATTCTCTTTTCTATACGACTCTATTATAAGCTGTTGTCAAGCCAACAATAGACATAGACCTA
>CAVHUZ010000094.1:0-8910 GCA_963639545.1 Bacteroidaceae bacterium | reverse complement strand
GTGCCCAGAACAGGACTCGAACCTGCACGTCGTTAAACACACGCACCTGAAACGTGCGCGTCTACCATTCCGCCACCTGGGCAAATCCTGTAAGTAATCTAATACTTATTTCAACATTTCAAAGAGCGGCAAACGGGGCTCGAACCCGCGACCTCGACCTTGGCAAGGTCGCGCTCTACCAACTGAGCTATTGCCGCATTTCACATTACCGTGATGCATTTCTCTAAATGCGAGTGCAAAGTTAGCACTTATTTCCGAAACTACAAGAGATGACACAAAGAAAATTACGCAGGTTAACATATTTTTAGAATTAACACCCACCTACACCTTATTTAATATTTAATAGGGCTCTCTTTATTGCATCGAAAAGCCTTCCGAACATGTCCAAACGTCTGCTTTGGCATACCCATCGAGCCTTTATGGGAACGAAAAATAAATTATTTTCTTCCGAAAAATAATTTAAAAAGCAATCGAAATTAAATTAAAATATCCGACAATAGCATTGCCATTGCCGGATGAAAGAATATCATGAGGAGTGGAAAAGGTACGCTTCTGAATTATAAAACCTATAGTTGTGGTTTAATCCATACGACGTTTATAATCTTCATAGCTGTACTGACGCAAGAGTTCTAGCTCACCATCACTATGCAGCAAAGCAATTGATGGATGCGCCATACCATTAAACATATTGGTCTTGACGGTGGTGTAATGCAACATATCTTCGAAGATCACGTTGTCACCGATGTTCAACGGCTTCTCAAACTGCCATGAACTCATAAAGTCACCACTCAGACAAGAGCATCCTCCTAAGCGATAGACATTGTCTCCAGCCATATCCGGCTGTACCACCTTAGCGTGGCGCACGGCGGGATGATAGGGCATCTCAAGACAGTCGGGCATGTGCGCCGTAAAGCTAACATTGAGTATGGCGGTACGTATACCATTATCCTCCACTATATCCACCACTTGCGAAACGAGCGGACCCGTTTGCCAACCGAAAGCACTACCAGGCTCGAGTATCACTTTGAGCCAAGGGTAACGCTGGCGGAATGCTTTGAGCTCTGAAACGAGCAGTTCTACATCATAATCGCTACGTGTCATGAGATGACCACCACCAAAATTGATCCACTTAATCTGTGGAAACCAATCAGCAAACTGTTCTTCTATATGCCGTAACGTGCGCTGAAAGACGTCTGCCCCACTCTCGCAGTGGCAATGACAATGGAAGCCTTCTAGATCACTTGGCAAGGTTTCGGGCAACTTATCGCGCGTCACGCCGAAGCGGGAACCTGGCGCACAGGGATTATACAGCAATGTTTCGATTTCAGAATATCTCGGATTGACTCTTAACCCTAGACTTATCGTGGGATTTTCGCGTTTCATCAGCGAGCCAAATCGCTGATATTGAGTAAGCGAATTGAACGAGAGATGTGAGCTCATCTGTGCTAGCAAGGCTGCATTGTCATCTGTCACAGCGGGTATGAAGGTATGCACGGGAGCACCAAACTCTTCATACCCGAGACGAGCCTCAAACACTGAGCTAGCAGTGGTGGCTTGGATATATTCTCTAAAGATAGGAAAAGTCTTCCACAGGGCATAAGCCTTGAACGCCAAAATAATCTCAACGTCGGCACGACGAGCCACTTCACGGATGAGCGAGAGGTTGTTTCGCAATCGTTCTTCTTCTAGAACATAAGTGGGCGAATGTAATTGGGAAAATGATTCTTTGTCTACTTTCATGGTGCAAATATACTGAAAAAGATTGCATGGTTCACAAATATTTCATAATTTTGCAACTAAATAGTTATCATCACAAATAACACAAACAATAAAATGAGTGATTCAAACTCCTTTTTGGTATTTTCAGGAACCAAAACACGTTATTTGGCAGAGAAGATCTGCGCTAGTTTAGGATGTCCCTTAGGTAACCTTGTAAGAACACAATTTTCCGACGGAGAGTTTGTAGTGTCTTTTGAACAAAGCATACGTGGTAAAGACGTATTCTTGGTACAAAGCACCTTCCCCAACTCTGACAACCTTATGGAACTGTTACTCATGATTGACGCTGCCAAGAGAGCATCTGCGCGTCACATCATCGCAGTGGTACCTTATTTCGGTTGGGCACGTCAGGATCGTAAGGACAAGCCACGTGTAAGTATCGGTGCTAAGCTTGTTGCTGATCTGATGAGCGTTGCAGGCATCGATCGTCTAATCACGATGGACCTCCACGCTGACCAAATCCAAGGTTTCTTTGACATTCCTGTTGATCATCTGTACGCATCGGGCGTTATCGCACCTTATCTTGAGAGCCTCCGCCTGAAAGATATGGTTATCGCTAGTCCTGACGTAGGTGGATCAAAGCGTGCCAATAGTTATGCGAAATACTTCGGTTGCCCTCTCGTGCTCTGCAACAAGACACGCGCACGTGCCAATGTGGTAGAGAGTATGCAGATCATCGGCGACGTAAAGGATAAGAACGTGGTGATCATTGACGACATGGTAGATACCGCTGGTACCATCACAAAGGCTGCAGATATCATGAAAGCCGCAGGTGCTAAGAGCGTACGTGCATGTGCTAGCCACTGTGTCATGAGCGGTCCAGCATCTGATCGTGTACAAGCGTCTTCTCTTGAAGAGATGGTTTTCACCGATACCATTCCTTACACAAACCGTTGTTCAAAGGTGAAACAGCTTACTGTAGCTGATCTCTTCGCAGAAACTATACGCCGCGTACTAAGCAACGAGAGCATCTCTTCACAATATCTATTATAAAAAGGATACGAAGCAGGATTCTTGCTTCAGTTAAGATAATCATAAAAGAGGCTATGTCATCATGTTGACATAGCCTCTTTTATGATATAAGACAAACCGGCGGAACATAAAACAAAGAGACTTCTGCAAGCGAAGAGATGACATTCTTCACACTGACAGAAGTCTCTTTGTATGTAATAAGCGTTATAGAGCCAAGAGTGAAGGCTCAATAACGAATGATTTACTTCTTAGTATTAGGACGCTGCAATCCGTATCCCTTACGTTTGTCTTCGATCAGAAGCAAGACAGAGATAACGATTGCTACCACACCGAAAGCTGCGAAGATAGTCATAGTCTGAGTATAATCGATGGTCTTACCATCTGCAGCAGTGTTAGCTTGGTTCACCTTGCCTATCCAAACAGGAATCAGAGCAAGACCAATGTTCTGGATATAGAAGATGAGAGCATAGGCTGTACCCAATAATTTCATAGGAATGATCTTAGGAACTGAAGGCCACATGGCTGAAGGAACAAGTCCGAAAGCAACACCTAGCACAATCATTGCAACGATAGCGAGACCCCAAGAGGTAAGTGGTAGAGCGAAGGTGATGTGTACGAGGGTAAGAAGCACGCTACCAATGATCATCAGCGTAGCACCCTTACCTATCTTGTCATACACGCTTCCGAAGAATGGTGTAAGGAAGATGGTACCGAATGGTAGCATTGCAGGAATCAGACCAGCGAGGTCAGGAGAGATCTGATACTTGATAACCATCAGTTTGGTAGCAAACTTCAAGAATGGGAACACACCAGCATAGAACATCAAGCAAAGGAATGCAACGTACCAGAAGCCGATGTTGCTAACAAGACTCTTAAGATCAGAGAACTTGAAGCCTTCCTCAGGATCGCTTTCCATTGCTGCTGCAGCGGCATCTTCTTTCTTATCCATCACACAATAAACAAGGAAAGCAACCACACCTGCGCATAGCAAAGCGGCACCAAGACCTACTGAAGCAGACACGCCACCCATTGCCTTTGCAAAAGGAAGAGAACCTGCAAGTGCGCCTGCAGTACCGATACGTGCCAAAGCTACCTGCAGACCCATAGCCAACGCAAGCTCGTGACCTGTAAACCACTTAACGATAACCTTGCTGACGGTGATACCCGCAATCTCGCAGCCTACACCGTAGATGGCAAAGCCGAGAGAGGCCAATACAACCTGGGTCTGATATACGCCAAAGAAAGGAACGTTAACCGTACCTTCGAAGCTATGTCCCACTGCCCACCACTTGATAACAGCGCCAACAAACATCAGCACTGTAGACATCATGCCGGTGAAACGGATACCAAACTTGTCAAGAATAATACCTCCGAAGAAGAGCAATAGGAGGAATACATTGAAGTAACCATAGGCTCCTGAGAAGAAGCCGTACTCGTCTGACGACCAGCCAAGGCCAAGACCATTCTCACCTTTAGCTGCGGTGAGGAGTGACTCAAGCGGTGACATCACGTCAGTGAAGAAGTAACCAAACATCATCGTCACGCTAACGATGAGGAGCGCCGTCCAGCGAGCCGATGCAGAGTCGCTTAGCTTCTGCTGGAGACCTTTAGTAAATTGTGTTTCTGTCATATCTATTGAAGTTTTATTTCGTATTTAAATAAAGATAGTGAGATTATTTCTTCAACCATTTATCAAGCCAATTGAAGAACGTGCGCTGCCATAACACACCATTCTGTGGTTTCAGCACCCAGTGGTTTTCATCGGGGAAGATGAGCAACTCGGCTGGAATGCCACGCATACGTGCTGCATTGAATGCGCCAAAGCCTTGGTTAGCATTGATACGATAGTCTTTCTCACCATGAATGCAGAGGATTGGGGTATCCCATTTGTCTACAAACTTATGCGGACTGTTCTCATAGGTGCGCTTTGCATTGGCGCTTTGGTCTTTGTTCCAATAAGCATCGTCATACTCCCAGTTGGAGAACCAAGCCTCCTCGGTATCGGTATACATCGACTCAAGGTTGAAGGCGCCATCGTGTGAGATAAAGCACTTGAAGCGTTTATTGTGATGACCAGCAAGGTAGTAAACTGAGAAGCCACCGAAAGAAGCACCTACGCAACCCAAACGATCTTTGTCTACATAAGGCAGATTGGCTGTAGCGTCATCGATAGCAGATAGATAATCGTCCATGCACTGACCTGTCCAGTCGCCTGAGATCTGTTCGTTCCATTCGCTACCGTAGCCTGGAAGACCATGACGGTTAGGCGCTACGATCACATATCCATGTGCTGCCATGATCTGGAAGTTCCAACGGAAGCTCCAGAATTGGCTTACTGGGCTCTGAGGACCGCCCTCACAATATAATAAGGTGGGATATTTCTTATTGGGATCGAAATGAGGCGGAGTGATAATCCACACTTGCATATCCTTACCATCGGTGGTCTTAACCCAACGATCGGTCACATTGCCCATAGTAAGTTGGTCATAGATGTGCTTGTTCTCAAAAGAAATCTGAGTCTGTGATGACTGTCCTTCTTTCTTAGATGGCGTTACCACATAAAGCTCATTGGCTTGACTGATGCTCTGACGAACGCCAAGGAGTTTGCCGGTCTTGCCCATCAGCTGAATGCTAGTGTAGTTATGGTCGCCTTCGGTGAGTTTTTTCACATTGCCGGCTAAGTCGGTCTGGTATACATTCACGGTGGCGTGCCAACATCCAATGAAATATAATCGCTTAGAATCGGTGTTCCAGCAATAATCGTCTACATTAGAATCAAACTGCTCAGTGACATATTGTTTCTTGCCAGTGGCTAGCTCATAAACGCAGAGACGGTTGCGATCGCTCTCATAACCATTGTGCTTCATGCTCTGCCAAGCTACATACTTGCCATCAGGAGAGAAGCGTGGATTGACATCGTAACCCACATTGAGGTCGCCGTCTTGGTGGTTTACGGCTTGATCACGTAGGCTCTTGGTGTAATCACTCTTTGGTTCTACATAGCCTTCGGGCTTGCAGAGGTTTTTCGTAGTGCCTGCGGCAACATCATAAAGGTAGATATCAGCATCGGTTGAGTTGGCATAATCCAGTCCTTCTTTCTTACGGCAGGTGTATGCCACTTGCTTAGAATCGACGCTCCAGTCAAACTGCTCTATTCCTCCAAAAGGTGCGAGAGGACTCTCATAGGGTTCACCTTCGAGAAGATCTTTCCCTTCGTCCACACCATTGGCTGTAACGTTAGCCACGAAAGGATGTGTCATGCTTTCTACATAATGATCCCAGTGACGATAATTCAAGTCGGTTACCAATCGGCCAGTAGCTTTTGGGAGGTCAGATGGGTTCTCTTGGATGGTACCGTGGTATGGAAGACTCTTCAGCAAGAGCACTTTCGAGCCATCGGGAGCAAACTTAAAGCCTTCGATATCAATCTTGGAATGAGACAATTGTTTGCGGTTATTACCATCAGGGGTCATCGTCCATACTTGACCATCACGCAAGAAGGCAATCTTAGAACCGTTTTCTACCCAGGCGGCATCGCTTTCGCTTGCAGCGTCAGTAGTGAGTTGACGTTGGTTAGAACCATCGGCATTCATAATACACAGAACCTGGTGGCCTTTGTTTTCCTTCACACTGTAATAGCCCACTTGGTAAACAATCTGCTTGCCATCAGGCGAAACCTGTGCCGAAGCAATACGTCCCATCGCCCATAAAGCCTCAGGCGACATGAGATCACTCTGTAAAGTGATGTTGTTCTTGCCGATATTAACAGTCTGGGCTTGCGCCATACCGCTAGTGGAAAGAACGGCTGCTGTAAGAGCAATTGTAAGATTTCTATTCATAGCTTGGTGTTTTAAGGATTTCATGAGCATTCAAGAATGACTGAATGCTCATGAAATGGTGATTCCTTTTATGAAAATTGGATATAAGCAGAAGAACAGAAGTACAAGAGAACGTTCTTGATTTATGCTCTTCTGCATTTAAGAGTTACTTTCTTAGAGGAAGAACTACAATCCTTTCTTCTTGCGATTGAGTTCTTCTTGTTTACGTTTCATCTCCTGTTGCTGCTTCTCCTGCATCTCTTGTAGAGCTTGGAGACGAGCTGCAAGGTTAGATGTCTTCTTAGGATTCTTCTTGTTTTCAGCTCTGCGAGCCTCCAGGATAGCCAACAATTTGGCATCATTGGTGGTCTTACGCAGTGTCCACATGATGGCAGCAGAGAAGAAAAGGCTGATGAAATAGTAGAAGTTGAGACCTGCGGAGTAATCATTGAACATGAAGAAGAACATCACTGGCATGAGGAACATCATCCATTGCATCGTCTTCATCTGGTCTGCTTGCTGTCCAACCATCTGATCTTTCTGCATCTGCATGGTGAACCAGCTATACAAGAGGTTGGCTCCGCAGAATAGAATACACGTCAAACTGAGGTGATCACCTATCAACCAAATGTTGTGACTCCACTCGAAGATAGGGTCAAATGTGCTCAGATCGTTAATCCACAAGAAGCTTTGACCACGTAGCTGGATAGCGTTAGGCACGAAGTTGAACATCGCAATCCAAATAGGCATCTGTATCAGCATGGGCAAACAACCTGATAAGGGGCTTACGCCATACTCGCTATAGAGTTGCATCATGGCCTGCTGCTTCTTCATTTGGTCTTCGGGCTTGTCATATTGCTTTGTTGCCTCATCGAGTTTTGGCTTAAGCACGCGCATCTTAGCAGAGCTCATATAGCTCTTTTTGACCATTGGGAAGGTAATAACCTTCAACAAGAGGGTAATCAAGATGAGTACTACACCCATCGGGAACACTTTGCTCAACCAGTCGAAGACGTACAACGTGAACCAACGATTGATGATTCGGAACAATGGCCAACCAAGGTAGACCAAACGTTGCATATCGAGTTCTTTACCAAACTTGCTTTCGTTCTCAACCTTTTGCAGCAAGCGGAAGTCGTTAGGACCAATATAGAACTCTAGCTCCGTGGGCTTCTTACCACTAGGATCGAATGCTGTCTTCAAACGAGCTTGGTAGTCTTTCAGATAATGCGAGTCTTTTTCAAGAGGTGTACTCTTGAGTTTGGCACCAGCGGCGAAGTTGTCTTTAGAGATCATCACGGCTGAGAAGAACTGATTCTTGAACGCTACCCAGTCCAGTGCGTCCTCTGTGGTTTCCTCTTTCTCGGATGTTTCGCTTAGATAATCGGTTCCGCCATCGTTCTTTTTATATGTCAACGTAGCATAACGGTTCTCGAATGTGAAGCCACGTTCTTGTTGCTTACACTTCTCATTCCACTCTATGCTCACCTCATTGTAGTCGGGTGCAAACATTCCTTGCATACCATTGACTTGCAGGGAAGCACTTAGCATATAGTCTTTACCCAACACATACGTTAAGGTTAAGGTCTTGCCAGGTGCGGCGGTAGCGGTAAAGGTCACCGTACTGTCTGTGAGCTGAGAAGGAGTAAAGTAAAGATCCTGGGTCTCGATGTTGAAATCCTTGGCTGCAAGAAGATAGTTCATGCTCTGATCCTTGCCTTCGAAGAGCGTGAGATCTTTGCTATCCTTAGATCCATCTTTCACCTTTATATTATGTCCAACATAGTTCTTGATGACCGCTTTGGTCATGCAAGCGCCTTTTGTAGAAAAGGTCAGCTCCAAACTATTGTTGTGCAGCGTTACATCTTCTGCTTTGCCAGAAACTGCAGAGTGGAACAATGCAGACGAATCTGCCTGTGCAATCTGTTGTTGTTGTTTCTGTGAGGCTTCTTTCTGTGCTTGCTTCTCCTTTGCTTTCACTTGACGCAACGAGTCTTCGACAAACTCCTTACGTTGCTGCGCTATCTGTTCGTCAGATGGTTGTTGCCACCAAGCAAAGCCAAATAGCACGAGGGCTATAAGGATAAAGCCTAAGATAGTATTCTTATCCATTGATAATCTTTAGAGTTTTGCTTAATATTCTGAGTGCAATTAATAAAAATCGTGGGTTAAGCTTGCTTGCTAGCTACCTTAACAAAGTCTAGGAACAATGGGTGTGGCTTAAGCACGGTACTCTGATATTCGGGATGGAACTGTGTTCCGATATACCATTTCAGTCCTGAAATCTCAACAATCTCGATTAGATTGCTTTCCGGATTACGACCTACGCACTGCATACCGT
>CAVHUZ010000093.1:0-8953 GCA_963639545.1 Bacteroidaceae bacterium | reverse complement strand
AAGGACCTCTTTGTTCCCATCATGGGCGAACCGATGGGCTCATTGCTATGGTCGCTCATCTTCGTAGCCTTGGTATGGCTCTTCGGTTGCTACCTTTTCAAGAAGAAGATTTTCATCAAACTCTAATCCGACATTATAATATTTTCACGCAATGATACTCATAGCAGATAGCGGTTCGACCAAGACCGATTGGTGTCTCGTAGACGACAACCAAGAATCCACCATCATCAAGACCAAAGGTACCAACCCATTCTTTCAGAGCGAAGACGAGATTGTTACCGAGTTGCAGACCGCGCTAGTGCCAGCTTTGCCCTCTACGGATATTGAGAGCGTCTACTTTTATGGCGCAGGATGCACCCAAGAGAAGCTTCCGGTGCTAGAAAGAGCGCTTGGAAGGGTGCTTCATATCGCGCAACGATGCGAGGTGGCCACCGACATGCTTGCCGCAGCGCGTAGCCTCTTCGGTCATCAAGCGGGCATTGCGTGCATCCTTGGCACGGGCAGTAACAGTTGTCTATACAACGGCGAGCAAATCACGCACAACGTTTCGCCTCTTGGCTTCATGCTAGGCGACGAAGGCAGTGGTGCCGTACTAGGCAAAACGCTCATCGGCGACATCCTGAAGGCGCAACTGCCGGAACGTATCATCAAGGACTTTAACGCCCAATACCATCTCACGGCGGCACAAATCATCGAGCAGGTGTATCGTCAGCCGTTGCCCAACCGCTTCCTAGCCTCTTTCGTTCCATTCCTCCAGCAACACCTCGATGAGCCTTCGATCTACGCACTGGTAGTGGAAAACTTCCGACGATTCCTCTGTCGCAATGTCAAACAATATGAAGGTTGGGATCGTCTGCCTATCGGCTTCATCGGTTCGGTGGCTTACTACTTCCGTCATCCGCTCAACGATGCGTTGGAACTAGAAGGAATGACCATGGGAAAGATTATCCAGACACCGCTCGATGGGCTCGTCACCTTCCACTCACATAAGCCTCTGCCACCCATCACGGAACAATCGTCGCTCTATGACGACTTGGAAAAGATGTCCACACACGACCTTCTGACGAGCATCAACACCGAGGACAAGAAGGTGGCGATGGCCGTTGAGAAAGCCCTTCCTCACATCGAGGCTTTGGTAGACGAGATTGCGCCTCGCATGAAAGCCGGTGGTCGCATTTTCTACATGGGTGCTGGCACCAGCGGACGACTAGGTGTGCTAGATGCATCAGAGCTTCCACCGACGTTTGGCGTACCACCTACGATGGTCATCGGACTGATTGCTGGTGGTGACACCGCCCTGCGCAATGCCGTGGAAAACGCCGAAGACGACACCGATAAGGGTTGGGAAGAGCTGCAAGCACATCACATCACCGACAAGGACACCGTCATCGGCATTGCCGCTTCGGGCACCACACCCTATGTCATAGGCGCACTGAAGCAAGCCAAGAGCCACGGCATACTGACGGGATGCATCACTAGCAATCCCGGAACCAAGATGGCTGCCGTAGCCGACCACGCCATTGAGATGATTGTAGGTCCCGAGTTTGTCACTGGTAGCTCACGCATGAAGTCGGGTACTGGTCAGAAGATGATTCTGAACATGATCTCCACATCAGTGATGATCAAGCTAGGACGTGTCAAAGGCAACCGCATGGTCAACATGCAACTGACCAACAAGAAGCTCGTTGACCGCGGCACACGTATGCTGGTTGACGCTTTGGGTGTAGACTATGAGCACGCCAACCGCCTCTTGCTCCTTTATGGCTCTGTGGAGAAAGCCATCGAAGGTGTGAGCCGCCAATAAGATTAGCTTCAACAACCCCACAACACGAAGACCTTCCGCCGTGCTTCATCAGAGCAAAACGGAAGGTCTTTCGTGTTATATACGAATAAGGTGGCATCGGTATGCCTACCTTCTATGCCTTAATCCTTATTATAATTGACCATGGCTTATGATCGGTTGATTAGATTCAGACATCTTTCTGATATTCTTATCATATTCCTCTACAAAGGCCTTGTAATCTTTCTCGGAAATCTTCTTACCTTCTTTAGGTTTTTCCATCTTCACATCATCTGTATAAACGATTGACTGCAACCGAAGTTCTTGATACGGAAGCACTAACCTCAGAATCAATCCAGGCAAACCATAATAACGACAGGGACCTATGGGTATAGGAATATCTGGGCAAAACCAAGCCGTATATAGCAATGGGATACCTGAAGAGGACTTCTCCTTGAAAAAGGCTTTATAGCACAAGCTACCATCTATAGTCATCGTGTCTGTTGTAATTTGCCAATCATAAGCTTTTGCTTTTCCTTCTACAAGAAACTGTATTTTGTCATCACCAAGCGGATTCGTATAATTAGACAGCACATCAGAGAAGTTGATTTGGCATATAGTGCAACTATCTGCAAAATTAATATAGTCCTTAAGATGGTCTTCTTTTAGCCCAAATACTCCCTCTTCGTGTGTCTTTTCACATAGATACTCCTTATCCGTATAACTCACTTGATACATCATTCTATCTATTGCGTTATATTTCCAATAAAGCAAGCGTCCTATCTGTTAGTCGTTATTCTGCTGAAATTATTTTACAAAAGCCTCGCTATAACTTTCAAATTAATCAACAACGACCATTTGGACGTGAAATAGGGCAAAAATGTATAGACTTTATTGCCAAGTACTTACATCAGAAGCGGCTTTACAATCCCCTAAAAACAAGAAGAAACAAGAGCTTTTTGTACAAAAATGCGTTCCAAAAGAGCCTTTATTGCCATGTCAAACGTATCCTTTGGGGAGGTAAAAGGGCACGTTTGGGATGACGAAAGGGTCCCTTTGGCAATCCGACAGTCGCCATTCTTCTCAGAAATAGATATTTCCAGGCGCCAAGATTCTATTTTGCTTGTTTTGCAAGAGCAAAATCATTGACTTTTATTTTACATTTCTTAATCTCAAAAACTCAGCCTTGAAAAATCAAAAAAAGCAAACCCCTCTAATGCGAAAGAAGGATTTGCTTGTATATATTTACCCCATTTCTAGAGACGAAATAGGATTCTGCGATAAGTAACCGAGCTGTTATTTATAGATCTCAGCTAAGGTCTGCTGAAGCTTTTCACCACGTAGGTCAGAAGCAACGATCTTGCCCTGGGGATCAACGAGGACGTTGGAGGGAATCGACTTCACACCATAGACCGTAGAGGCAGCACATCCCCACCCTTTCAGATCGGACATCTGAGGCCATTCCATACCTAGGTTCTTCACGGCTGCAGCCCACTTCTCCTTGTTGTTATCAAACGATACGCCTACCACATCAAAGCCTTTGGCATGATACTTCTTATAAGCCTCTACCACGTTAGGCATCTCTTGGCGGCATGGTCCGCACCAGCTTGCCCAGAAATCTACCAAGACATACTGGCCTTTGCCTACCCAATCGCTCAGCTTCACCGCCTTACCCTCAAGGTCGTTCATTTCCAGCTCATGAAACATAGAACCGGGACGACGGAGCTCTAGGCCAGCCAACAAGCGCTTGGGCGCATCCATCTCGGGTTCGTTATAGTAGCCGGTAGAAGGATCGCAGACTGCTTTCAGTTCGTCATACGAAAGATCGTACATGATAGCACTGACATACTTAGCTGGAGCCTTCGTGTCGCGATAGTCGCTAATGAGCTGTCTGACCAAGGCGCTCTGTAGGCTATCCATCTGTTCAGCTTTGGTTTCGATCTCGGCTAGTTGCTGTTTCTCGGCATCGGTGAGCGACTCTTTCTTCGCCAAGGCTTTATAGTCGGCATAGAGAGATTCATAGTCGGTCGCAAGCTTACCCAGTTGTTGTTCGTAGCTCTCCACTGTGGGCTTATCAGAGGAGGTCGTTTGAGGTTTATTGGTCTGTGCGCAAGCGGTCATTACCACACTTGCCATAGACAGAGCGATGAGCATTTTCTTCATATTCTCTTTATTTTAATAATGTTATACCATGGATGATGATGTTGCAAAATTACTTATTTTCTTTCATACGCATCTGCATATTCAATAAAATTAACTACCTTTGCACCCGTATTCGCTACAGGGGTACTTGCTCAACCCCCTTTAATAAAACAAGACAATGACAAAAACTAGACAACAAGTGAGTGTGCTGTTTATGCTTTTCAGCATACTTTTTTGTGTTTGCTTGATTGCTGCAAACATCTTAGAAACAAAGCAAATCTCAGTGTTAGGAATCAGTTTGACAGGCGGCTTGATCGTCTTCCCCGTGTCATACATCATCAACGACTGCGTGTGTGAGGTATGGGGATTTGGTAAAGCACGTCTGCTGATATGGACCGGCTTTGCGATGAACTTCTTCTTCGTAGCGCTCGGTGCGCTCTGCGATGCCATCCCAGGTGCCCTTTACTGGACTAACGATGCTGGCTTCCACGCCATCTTCGGTCTTGCACCGCGTGTAGCAGGAGCTTCGTTTATCGCCTTCATCATCGGAAGCTTTGCCAACGCCTACGTGATGAGCAAGATGAAGATACGTGATGGCGGCAAGCATTTCTCCGCACGCGCCATTCTGAGTACCGTGGCAGGAGAGAGCTTCGACTCGCTCATCTTCTTCCCGCTGGCTTTAGGAGGCGTGGTGCCTACCGAGGAGCTTCCCAAGCTGATGCTTTGGCAGGTGATTCTCAAGACGCTCTATGAGGTAGTGGCGCTCCCCATCACCATCCGCGTGGTGAAGATGCTGAAGAAGCACGAAGGCGAAGACGTGTACGACAATGGCGTAGACTATAGCATCTGGAAGATATTCAGTCTCACACCAAGCACCAACGTCGCTGGAGACGAAAGCCAGCAACACTAAATAGCATTTCATCCGTATGTCGCCCATGCGTCATACCCTAATATACAATCAACAGCAATGACAGATACACGTAAAGACGAAGGTCTGAAACAGCTCGGCGCTAAGACCCAATATCGTATGGACTATGCGCCCGAGGTACTTGAAACCTTTGTCAACAAACATCCAGGAAACGACTATTGGGTGCGATTCAATTGCCCCGAGTTTACCAGCCTATGCCCTATCACGGGGCAACCCGACTTTGCCGAGATACGCATCAGTTACATTCCAGATGAGCGAATGGTTGAGAGCAAGAGCCTAAAGCTTTATCTGTTCAGTTTCCGTAACCACGGCGACTTTCATGAGGACTGTGTCAACATCATCATGAAAGACCTCATCCGTCTGATGGACCCAAAGTATATCGAGGTGACGGGGCTATTCACGCCTCGCGGTGGCATCAGCATCTGGCCTTATGCCAACTATGGCAAGCCTGGAACCAAATACGAGCAGCTGGCTGAGCAACGTTTTGCCACCCATCAGTAATCCATCATTGCCACATTCGTTAACAAACAATGCGCCTCCTTGCGGACTATCTGTTCCACGAGGAGGCGCATTGTTTATACCGTTGCGATATCACTATTAGGACTCTTCTGAGCGGTTAATAATCTTGTAAGCTCAATGATTCTCATCCTTAAAACTTATAGGTAACACCTAAAATCACGTATCCTGGCATCTTCTGGTAGATCCACGTGCTGGTGTAATAAGGCGTGTTAGAGGTATCTACCCACTGGTAATGGTTGATGTGGAGCAGATTCTCACCCGTGAGTTTGATGCCCCACGATTGGATTCGATATTCTAGATTGAAACCAAGGTTCACACTTTCTTCATCATAACTTGTGGTATGGCCCTTTCGATAATCGGCATGCAAGGTGGCACGCCAACTCTTATCCGCTAGGTGTAGGGCTCCGCTGAGATTCCATTCGTCATAGTTGTAGCGAGTATGTGTCAGCGAATAGCGCGTGCTGCTATACCGATAACCACCATTGAGCTCGCCATTGAAGATGCTCTTAAACGTGGATGTAAATCCCAACGAACTTCTGAGGCTATGCGTTTTCAGCAGATTATCGGCATCGTTGAGCCTACTGCGATTCTGATTGTATGTGTAACCGAGCGTCCACTTGGCTGCAACAGGGATAAACATCAGTCCTTTGCGCCATGAGATATTGTCATAATACATAGCCATACGCCCGTCATTGCAGTAGGACGACACCGAAGTGAGTCCCTTCTGGTGGATGTATGGGCGCACCATATCAAGATTGAGGATATATCCCATCGTTACATCGAAGAACGACTGCGCTGCTAAGGATGTCACATGGAAGGAGGATGACACGTTCCACTTGCGATAATAGGGCTTGCTTACGGTGGTTCCGCTTAACATACGGTTGTATCTCAGAATCGTGGGCAAGCTGAACAGCTGATCAACGCTATTATCCTCAATGCTATAGTCGGCATTAGCATACCAACTCACCGTGCTAGAGAATCTGTAACTAAGGCTCAGCTTGGGCAAGAACGCCCATTTGCGCTGCGTCAGTCGTGGGTCATTGGAACGATACTGGAGCGCAGCAAGCGCAGCACCTAAGGTGTACTGGAAGGCGCCTTTGCTCTTGCTCAATGACGCATGAGCTGACAGGTTGTGCGCCGTGAGGTGAGTTTGGTCATAGGATTGGGTTGCTAGGAGATAGGAGGTCTGCTGCCGATTGTAGCTATAGCTTACCGAGAAATCGACATTATAGAGCTGGGCAAACTTGAGTGTGTACCCCACTTCAGGGCTGATCCGGCTTTGCAGATACTTCTTATTGCTGCTGACTACATAGAGGTAAGCCGCATCGTCCTGTTGGGGAACGGAGATGGGCAGATAGAGGCTATCCGTCTGCAAGCTGTCACGTTTGCGCTGGTTGGCATAGGTAAAGTCGATGTTGCCATAAAGCACGCCTTTACCGAGCTTATAGGTAGCAGCTAGGCTCTGCATAAAGCGCCAGTTCTTCGAAAGCACACCTTGTTGCGCATGGAGCGGAAGGGTGCCATTGCCTTCATCAAGATATTGCTTGTGTGCTTCAAGGTAATCCACCTGGGTGGCACCATTAAGTTCGAAGCGGTCTGATGGCTGCCAATATTCAGATAGCGACACTCTGGCAAACTGATGTTTCGAATCCGACACTGCCAATGAATGCATCGTGGTGCTATCAGTAAGGTAGGTTTCGGACACATCACGCTGGGTGCGATGACCCAAGCGGTTGAACATCACGTTGCCCTTAATATGAAACTTATCCGATGGTTTATAGTTGGCTGACAACGAGACGAGCCCAGCCTGCTTCTTAAACACATCTGAAGAGGGATACAACATCTCCGATTCTTCAGGGCTTATACTCACCTGATAGCTATTATTGCCCAAGCCAAACTCAATGCCTCGCACATCTCTCACTAGGTCATCAAACGTCATGATAGAGTTGCCCACATTGTTTCCAGAGAGCATCCCCGTAAGCGACAGCTTCTTTCCGACGTGTATCAGCGTGGCTTTGCCCAGATACTTATCCTTAATACCGCCTTGGAGATTGGCGTTACCCGTAACGGACCAGTTGCCGTTGGTCTTGATGTTCAGTGCGGTGAGCTCACGATGGCTATACTGGCTTGCGATGCTCTTATCCTTATAGTGGGTCAGGATCTCCGCTCCGGTCATCAGATCGGCATTCATATTGTTGACCAACACACCGTCATCACCCGAGGACACAAGGTCCTTACCATCAATCAGCAGTTTGTCCATGCCTTTACCTTGGTATGACACCTTTCCTTCCTCAGACACCGTCACCCCAGGTAAGCGGCGAAGCACGTCACCCACATTATCCTCAGTGCCTATACGGAAATGATTGGTGTCAAATTTGATGGTGTCGCCCACTATCTTCATACCCGAATAATGGCCTTTCACCATCACATCGTGTAAGGTATGAGCATCCTCGCGCATCACAATGGCGTAATTACCACGCACGCTATCCACATGCAGACGCACATCGGCATATCCTAGACTCTTCACGATAAGCCAGTCGCCCTTCGTGGTTGTGGCACTGAAAGAGAAATGTCCGCTTTGATCTGTCAGCGCATACCCTTTCAGAGGAGCTGTAGCGGTGGTGTCGCCACGCAACATTACGGTAACAGAAACCATCGGTTCGTTCTTAGAATCGGTCACTTGGCCTTGGAAAAGACTTTGAGAATAGGCCGTCTTCGGGATACACAATAACAACAATACGCTTGCCCAAAGCAACAATAAAGGATTATATTTCAGACCATTTACCTCCATACTATTTTTTCCGAGCAATACTCTCCAGTTTTGCGTCGTAAGCTTTCATATAATTGTTGTGTTCCTCTTCAGTGACAGGTTGTCCTTTCGTAGGTTTTACCAAGTCAGCATCGGTTGAATAACTAAAGCTATCTAGATTGTAAATGAGGCTTGGGGAAATCAGTTGGACAACCATTCCTGGCAAATTGGTTTGCATCATCGGACCCACAGAAATGGGAACATCCATCGTAAACCACGCCACATATTGTGGCGAATAAAACTTAAAACTCTCTTCAGTATAAGTTGCCTTAAAACAAGGCATTCCGTTTATAACCTTAGTTTCAGAAGTAATCTGCCAATTGTAAGGCTTCAAATGTCCTGTTACGAGGCAAGTATGTTTAAAAAATGGACCACCAATATCAGTATTTAGAAATATTTGCGATGTATATATGCTATCCTTTAGGTCTATATAATCTGCAAGATGGTCTTCCGTCAATAGCCATTCTTCATTATCTTCTATCTTTTTAGACAAATAAGCATGCTGATTATAAACCACTTCATATCTTTTCTTAGCCTTCAGCGCATCCCTATCAATGGATTCTATACCCGTATGAACATTTTGCACGGTATTATAAATGCACTTAATCGTTTTGTCTTGAGCATAGCTATACTGAGACGAAAGCATCCAAAGACATGCAACCAATATTGTTATGTACGTTTTCATAGCTATTTGAATTAAAATGTTTTTCTTCTTCATGACACAAACATTTTATTAAAAAAAATATTTTTATAATAATAGTACTAACTATTACAC
>CAVHUZ010000092.1:0-9025 GCA_963639545.1 Bacteroidaceae bacterium | reverse complement strand
ACGTGTATTGCTACGCTACGGAAGTGCCGGAGTTCATCGGCGTAAACGACCCGTCGACGATGAGCGATGTGTTCGGTCACGCCACGCTCCACGTCATCTACGGCAACGAGGCAGCTTACAAGGCCGACGGCTGGTGGGGACGCTTCTACAATGTGGAAGGTTGCGACAATCCTGAAGCGGAAGACGTAAAGGTGGCAAGCATCACCATCAGTCAAGAGAATGTCACGTTGAAACCGGACGACACTGTTCAGTTGGAGGCTACGGTCTACCCGACCAATGCCACAAACAAGAAGGTAAAATGGAGTAGTTCCAACGACGATGTGGCAATGGTCACAGACGAAGGTTTCGTGCTGGCTATAGCCGAGGGCGAGGCGGATATCACTGCGGAAGCTCTTGACGGATCGGGTATCAAGGCCGTTTGCCACGTTAAGGTGGAAAGCGAAAAGACACCCGACATTCCTATCGTGGAAATCCAGTTTGAGGAACCGGCAGCAACCGTTGCCGTAGGCGAGACAAAGCAGTTGGTCGTGACTTACGACCCGGAGAACGCCTCGAACAAGACGCTCTCATGGACCTCGGCAAAACCTGCCGTAGCAACAGTCGACACTGAAGGTGTCGTGACCGGCGTAAGCGAGGGCAAGACCATCATTACGGCGAAGACCACAGACGGTTCTGACCTGAGTATCAACTGCGTGCTGACCGTAACGAAGTTGACTGGCATCGGCAGCATTACGATAGGAGATGTGAAGATTGTCATCAAGAACCATCATCTCACCGTAGAAGGACTTGCTGACGACGATGTCGTCACGGTGGTCAACGCCATCGGCTTCACTGTTTACCATGGAACTAACCACGAGGTGGACCTCAACGCCTCAGGCGTGTATATCATAAAGGTGAAAGGCAAGACACTCAAGGTGAGTGTCAAGTAACAGGCATCAGTCGGAATGTGAGAACACATTTCGACTGATTTGTTTCTGACTGTGGACGAATATCATTATATGCAACAGATTATGCCAAATAACAAGAACAAGAATCTTTTGAAGCTCAAGAACAACATGATGTTTCAGTTGTCCTTAACTTCAAAAGAGTTGTACCATAGTAATTTCCTATATTGGATTGGAACAAATGGAAACATGAAGGAGTATTTCCGTCGTGTTGTCTTGGATCTGTCAGACGGGAAAGTGGATTTGGCGAAAACGGGCTATACTGTTTATCGGGAATTCCACAAGTTGGATTTATGTATCTGTAATAATGACAACAAGAAAGAGAGGTTTCTCTTCGTCCTTGAAAACAAATATTGAAGATGAAGTGGATTTCAATTCGGGGCAAGACCATATCTTGAAAGTTGCGAAGTTTCTGCACGTCAAGAACAAAGCGTCTACCACCCATGGGCTTCTGCATGTGCTTCCGCCGCTAAGTAGGATGATGCAAAGTTAAGAAAATAATTGTTGAAATGATGCTTCGATTGTAAAAAATGTTCAAAGCGCTGTGTCGGAATGGTGTAATCGGTGTGCCATCGGCTGCCTTTAGAGGTCGAAAGAGACGTTAGCCATGATCTCTCTAGGGCGCAGATAGTTCACTTGGTAGATCTGTTGGTTGGTGGTGTAATAATTTTGTTGGTAAGTCTTGGTACCCAGGAGGTTGGTTAATGAACCCCCAATCTCATAATGCTTTTGTCGATAGGAGATGGAAAGGTCCATGAAATAGTTGGTAGATGTGGCGTGGCTATTGCTGTGATAGAGTTCTTGATCCCATTCCACTTGCCACTTGCCAGGCATGAAGAACGTCTTCAGCTGATGGCTGAACGATACGAGGGATGGTGAATGGAGACTGTTGTCCGCACGATTTATCTGTTTAGAACACCCCAAATCGCTGTTATAGCTGAACGAAAGCCAACTTGCAGGTTGCACGGATAGTGATAACATGGCTGAAGCGCCTTGAAGCCGATAGGGCGTGATGACGTCGTTGAGCAACATCTTATAGTTGGACAGGGTGTAGTTTCCCTGCAGACTGGCGCTTAGGTGACACCAATGCATCGACTTGGTAAGCTGTAACATAGACATAAGAAAACTGCCGTTGCATCGTAGGTCGGTGGGGCGAGTGATATAGAATCCATCTCTGTAATCGGCTTGGTAGAGGATGCTGCCGCTGGTATTGGACCAAGTGGTTAGGGATGTGGCAAAGAATCCTTTGCTTACTGGTAAAGAAAGTTCTATCGCTATTCACCTTATAGCTCATGTCTGCGTTGATTACGCTCTCATGGCTATGTGCTGACACATCCTCAGCGATGGTTGCGCCGCCGGGCACATCTTGATAAATGGTAGTTGTGGTCTGACGTTGCTTGCTCCTATCTAGTGCTCCACTAAGCTGCAACCGCAGATCCCGATCCTTTCCTAGCTTAAACAACTAGTTGGTGGCAAACAGGTGAGAGCAGTTGAACGAAGTGCGTTCACGTTTCAGATCAGGCAGCACCAGATTGATGTTGCTTAGCACGCCGCTCTCCTCAGGTGCCGATAAGCCTAGTAGCTGATCAATGTTTATCTCATGAAGAATATCCTTGCCCGTGTTGTTAAACTTATACATCGAAATGCTCTGCGATGCGTGCCCAAACCGCATTGCCGTCAATCGGACGTTGCCGAGATAGTCGGTAGGCTTCTGAAGGGACAATCCCGCACCGAGGTCAGCCGCTTCCTGCCACACCTCCTTTGCGTCATCAGCCAAGACAATGTTCAGAGCGGCTTGGTCAGAGAACGTTGAGTTGCGTAGCATCTTTACTGGTTGGTGGTTGTTAAGCACCTGCACCTTCTTCACCTTTCCCACAGCGATGTTCTGAGTGGCCTCAGCATATTTGTTGCCAAGGAGATCCATGCCTTCGATATATAGCTTATTGATCTTCTGACCGCCCACCTCGATGCTACCATCCTCGTTGACGCTGATGCCCGGCATCTTCTTCAGCACATCTTCTATCGTGCGGTCTTGCTTCTGCTTGAACATGTTGACGATATAGTCGAGCGTGTCGCCTCTTTGTCGAATTTGCGGTGCCGTGACCTTCACTTCACGTATCTCAAACTCCTTCTCATGTAGCACCGTCACCTGTCCTTGCTTAAATCCTTCTAGAGCAATGGTGTCGCGCTCATATCCCATGCACACAAAGGTCAGGTAACATCCGCCCTTTTCCGCAGGTGCAGAGACCATATAGTCGCCATTTGTTGCGGTTTTGGCAAAAGCTATCGTCTTACCCTTGCCGTTGAGCATAATCACAGAAGCGTTGCTGATAGGATGGCTATCACCATCTACCACCTTCCCGTGATATTCCTGTGCCAAGCTTGATAAGCGACATAGCAACAATAGAAGTATGCAAGTAATGATTCTCATAACGGAAAGCCTTAAAGTCGTGTTCTATAAATTCTACGTACAATTTATCTTTATCTTTAGACGGATTGTTCTTTGTGTCTTTTTGATTTTTATCCATCAAAGATAATTCGCAGAACCCGCCTT
Source organism: Bacteroidaceae bacterium (assembly GCA_963639545.1). GTDB lineage: Bacteria > Bacteroidota > Bacteroidia > Bacteroidales > Bacteroidaceae > Prevotella. The sequence continues at coordinate 5,527 of CAVHUZ010000092.1, read as the reverse complement.
AAAACTGCTCCATGAGACAGGGCGTGAACGCTTCCTCATGGTCAGACATTTCGGGTGAACACGGGATATTTTGGTGTACAAGGATATACTCTAGCTGGTTGTGCCAAAAGTCGATGGATTCCTTTTGAAACTTCTCAGGAGTGGTCTTGATGTATTTTCGCTCCTTGAAGCAGATGGGATAGGCGCCTTTCTCTATGCCGTTTAGCTTGAAACTGAATATGCCGCTCTCCTCTTATGCTTGTACTATCAGTCCTGGCAGGCCGCAGAACTTCCATGGGCCATCAGATATTGGAATCTCTAAAGTGTACCACACGATCCATTTCCTACCATGTAGCTCTAGACAAGCTTGGTTGCAATGCATATGAGTTGCCAAAGGTCGGTTTGACAAAACATGAAATAAGTAACTTTTGTCATCCGCTACAAAAGTAAAAATATTCTGATTAACCTACAAATATTTTTCACAAATAATACCATAACGTGGCTAACTAGCCGCTTTTACTCTTCTATGCAAGCAAGCCAGATAGCCGAAACGTATAGAATGAATGATTGTTAGAGAATCTTCTCCGATTAGGCAACGCTTGTTTCGGAGCAAAAAATAAATTGTTTTTCTCTCAAAATTAATTTATTTTTCTGTGAAAATCAATTTAATTTTCGTTTCCGTTGAGGCTTCTTCGGATTGTGAGACTGCACCCGATGGAACGTTAGAAAACCGCTTTTGCCCCACGATAAAGGCTCGTTGGGCAACCAAAAGGATAGGGAGAGAAAACCAAAAACGCCGCGTAATGTACCTTATTGACATTACGCGGCGACTTGTATATAGCGTGTAGATTGAGGCTTTACTTCAGTACCACCTTCTTACCGTTAACGATATAGATGCCTTGAGGTAAGCGGGTTGAAAGCTTACCGTTAGCAGTCATTGTTGCGATGCGGCGACCTTGGAGGTCATAGACGATGTTCCTAGCATGTGAGTCAGCGTTGCTGATGGTCAGGATGCCATCCGTGATTTGGCCTTCGGTGACATTGATCATGTTCGATTCTAGCGAGATGCGGTCACCCCATACACCTTTCACGTTGTAAGCATAGTCTTGACTCATGTCTAGACCGCTCACCTTGTAGCCGCAGATGCCGCTAGCGTCATAGGTCAGGAACGAGTCGGATCCTGAAGGGCCGAGCTTATAGCTGCTCAAGAGCGCAAACTGATCATAGAGATAATGTAGTGTCACGTCGTCCACGAGCATAAAGCCGCCCGAGGTGTCCTCTGTTCGGCGTATCATGAAGCGTATGCTGTCAGCTCCTGCCACCTCTACGTTGTCTGTGAAGTCGCTTGTGCTTTCAGCCGTCTGGCTCCATACGTTGGTCCACTGACCATCTACACACTTGTCTACGTCCAGGATGATACCGGCTTTGCTGGCGTGATGCCAGAAGCTAACGCTCTGTATCTTCCATCCGGGCACACAGCATACCAGATTGGCGCTGTCGTTACGCAAGCGTAGGGAAGGCGAAGCCTCACCATAGTTGACCGTGCTGCGGCCTTGTCCCTCGGTGACCGTCCAGCCCTCGGGCAGGTTGTAGGCTGAGGTAGAGAAATCGTCAAAGCCTGTGGACAATGCTCCGTCGCCATCCAACGTGCGGCGATAGATGTTCAGCTCATAGTCGGTAGCATCGGGCACGGGTTGCCATGCAGCCGTGAAACCATCCGACGAGATGTCCGTTGGGAGCAATGCCACGGGCGTCTGCTCCTCAATCTGACGGGGTAGGGTGGTGAAAGCCACGTTCACCGTGTCACTTTGTAGAGAAGCCAAGCGTGCCACTACCTGTGCGGTGTACTCGGTTTCAGGCTCAAGACCGGTCACGGTAAAGGTGCCTTTGTCCTCAGCTGCGACTGAATCGATCATTTCGCCATTGTGACGCACATAGACATTGTAGCTTGTAGCTAGGTCGCTGGTGGTCCATGCCAGCGTAGCGCTGGTGCCTTGGATATCGTTCACGGAGAGCGAAGGTTGAGGCAGGCGATACTGGGTGTTGGTGAGCAAGAACTGACACAGCTGGTCGTCACACTCGCGTAGCCATGCAAAGCCGAAGATGTTGCGACTGTTCCATGCAGAGAAGTTGTATTCGGTCACATTGCCCGTGCCGGGGAAGGCATCGCTTGCCGAGCCGGTAGAGGTGTAGACCTGTGCTGCTTCCACGATGTCCACATACTGCTTGTTCTGATCATAGTTGGGCTTGTTATCATCCCATACGCTTTGATCCTCGAGGATGTGCCACACCAGCATGCCGTGACCGGGCAGATAGGTGTCCCATCCCGTCTGTTGGCGGTTCTCGATGAGGAAGTATTCGGTATCATCTGAGCTGACATTCACACGATAACTCTGACTGGTGCTCTCATAAGGCTGTAGGTTGATCAGCGTGTCGGTGTGCGCATCGAGCACTGTGGGCTGTGTCCATCCCAGCGAGTAACGCTCAAAGGCCGAGAAGGTAGGAGGACAGTTCTGGTCATCGTTGTACGATCCGCTAGCCATCACGTCCCAGTTGCCCACGTTGTTGACGTATCCGCCCCAAGAGCTGGAGTTGTTATAGTGGTCTGCAAAGCCCAGTACGTGACCAAACTCGTGCACGAAGGTGCCGATGCCTACAGGTACATTGGACACGCCATTGACCTCTTGCGACACGGTGTAGCGGTCTATCTTGACGCCATCAACGAGGAAAGAGTGGTCAGCGTTCTTGTTATCTAGATTGTAGCTGTGAGGCCAAATGGTTGACGTACCGCCACCATCGGCTTGACCCTTGCCTGCGTAGAGGCAGTAGACATTGTCCACCACGCCATCGCCATCGGTGTCAAAGGTAGAGAAGTCGACGTCATATTGCTCGTTAACCAGTGGCACTGCCTCTTGGATGAGCTTATAGGTATTGGCTGATCCACCGCTGCCGGCATAGTATTCGGCGTTGTGACTCACTGTGACCGGTCCGTAAACCTTAAACTGTGGGTCATAGAGGTTGTTGGAACCGTATCTATAGAAGTCGTACGCTGATCCGCGAGCGCCGTGATCAGAGAATCCTTCTTGGTGGAAGAAGCGGTCATAGTAGTCGACTGGGTCGTCCATCATATTGTTGTCAGTAAACTTAGAGTCGGCAAACTGCACCAAGATGATGAGCACATCGTGCTTGCCCGTGGTGGGTACGTCGCTGATACGCACAATGCGTTGAGGCTGCGCCTGTGTAGCGGTGGCACGCTTGGCGGTCATCTCCGAGGTCCATTGCTTCATGGCAGCGTCATGCTGCGTGGCCCACTGTGTCATCACGGCGTCCTTGTCTACCTTGGCCAGGAAGGTGGTGGCAGCCTTGTCACGTGCGGCGGGCTCGGTGGCGGTGATGCCACTGGCAGCGAGCGTGCCATTGCGCAGCTCTGCATATTCATAGTTGAGCGTGGTGGCATTGAACAGCAGAGGGTAACCATCACTGGTGACGGTCATGTGGCTATACTCGTCACCGATGAGGCGGATGGTGATCTCTGTGCCGTTGGCTTGATGCGCCTTGATTGTTCCCGGATAAGCGGGCACGGCAAGCGCATTGGCTGCAGAGGTGGTGAGCAGTGCAGCGGCAAGAAAGAGCTTACTTATTATTCTCATAGTTGTAATGATTTGTGATTTTTGTCCTTTTATTTAACTAGCACTTTGCGCACCGTACCATCGCTGAAGCGCACGAGGTTGACACCCTTCTGCATCTCGCTGATGCGTGCTCCGGTGAGCGTATAGATAGCTTCGGGCTGAGCAGAGTGTAGGTCGCTAGTGGCTGAAGCGATGCCATCGGGCACATCGTCTAAGATATCGTCACTGCCGATGAGCTCGCACTCGGTGGCGTTGTACACATCACAGTTGTTAGGATCGCTGCTGTCATAGTTGCTTACGAAGGCTACGATGCGCATATTCTCTTCTTTCCAAGCGCCATTCACAGTAGTGCTATAGATGGCGCTGGTTTCCTCGTCGGTGCTAAGCTTCACTACGTCACCCAGTGATGGGGTGACAAACAGGCGTGTGACGTTGTTGTGGGTGTATGTTCCGGTAGTGCCATACTGTTCCCCTTCTAGTCCGTCCTCGATAAGATTGATGGTTAGCGTAGGGTTATCGCCTATCTCTATACCAGCAATCTGCTTCATCGTGACCTTGATGACCAGCTTACGCGTGTCGGGATTGAAGTTGCGTTGCAGCTCTATCTTTATGGGTGCAGCGCCTTCAAGCTGTTGCTTATAAAACTTATTGACTGTATCTGCGTAGGGAACAGAGAACACGGGACCCTTGTTATAAGTGGTATTGGTGTTCTCAGCAAACTTATGGCGGTTGATCATCAACGCTGGAGCATACTTGGTGGTGCTGTTAAAGAACCACAATAGGTCTACGTCACCCGTGGTGGTAAACTCATCTGTGTAGTAACCGCTGTGGTGAGCGACGAGGACATAATCGGTCTCGTCTTTGAGTCCGCTCTCTAAGCGTTCGTGTCCGCTAGGGCAGTTGGAGCATTTCTCGGTAGTGAAGTTCTCTATAAGCACCTTCTTCTTTACGATGTCATCTAGCACGGAGAGTGTGCAAGCAGTGGTGTCGTTGAACGCATAGTCGTCAGCCACACCGTTGATGGAAGCTACGCTGAGGGTGAGGGGGCAGTTGCCCGTGGCGCTGATACCGTCCTCGATGGGCAACGTAAAGGCGCCAATCTCGCCGGGAAGCACATCCTCCACGGTGGCATCGGCGGTCTTCTCGCCCGCACCGGTGTTATAGGCAAGCGTAACGGCAGAGAGGATGGTGTTGGTGTTGTTGCGCAACAAGCCGCTAACGCTGAATGGTTTGCCAGCTTCTACGGTTAGGTCATCAGAGGAAATCAGTTCCACATCATTCTTCGTATAGCTCTCACCGCTAATGATGGGCTCGATGCAAAGTGAGTGGCTGACAGCGGTTGCATAGCTCTGCCATGAACCATTGGTCTTGGCATAGCAACCGTCGGTATATGCTTGGCCAGAGATACCTGCCATGGAGGTGTTATTGGCTGTGTAACCGATGACCAGCCCTTCTTCGGGAAACGTCACGCTTTGGTCGAACGTCAGGTCATTCCAACCCTTATAGAGGAGACCCGTGGAGAATGTGTATAGATTTTCACCCGTGAGCGAACTGCGTATGAAGATGGTAACCCCTTTGGACACGTCTTCGTTCATACCAATGCGCACCCCAGTCAGTTGCGTTCCTGCGTACATAGGGAAGTGGGCAGCTGAGAATACGGCTGCTACCTCACCGCTGACGCCTAGAGATCCTTCTACCTGCGAGCCGTCGCACCATGCCAGCGAGATGTCGTCAGCATAGGCTCCACCAGTGCAGAGCAAAGAGAGCATAATGGTGTAAAAAAATCTTTTCATAGAAAACACTTGTTTTTACGGCGTGTTCTATAAATTCCACGCACAATTAAATTTGTATTTCAGACAGGCTTCTCTTTGTGTCTTTTTGTTTTTATCCGGCATCTTTCACTTTCTTCTTTAGTCGCA
>CAVHUZ010000091.1:0-9049 GCA_963639545.1 Bacteroidaceae bacterium | reverse complement strand
ATAACTCTGCGAGATTTTTTTGTTGTGAGCAAGTCGGCTTGTTTCGGATGGTTACGGGTGAAATCTGCTCGACTGAAATCCCAAAATCCATCAAAGACATTTTTAGAACCCGCCTTTAATCTTTCCTTGATAGATTATGGGATTGTTGGTAGAGCCGATTCTTGTTTACTTCTTTCAGCCGGATAGCGAGTCTTACGGCTGAAAGAAGTTTGTTAATTGCAGTTGTTAGATGAAAAGACTTCCCACTTGGAAGAACACCGCACTTACCACCCAAGCTAGCACCGTGGTGTATCCTGCTGCAAATAACGCCCATTTCCATGAACCCGTTTCACCTTTAATAGCAGCAATGGTTGCAATGCATGGGAAATAGAGCAGTACAAACAGCAAGAAGCTCATAGCCGTTAGCAAGGTGATAGACTCCGCTTGTTCATAGGAAACGTGATTACGTTCAGCTATTTCGGTTTGCAGTTCCTTGCGAAACTCCGTGTTATCGCTATTATATAGCACGCCCATGGTTGTGGCTACAATCTCTTTAGCACCCACACCAGCAATCAGACCAATATCTAGCTTCCAACTGAATCCCTGTGGCATGAATACCGGCTCCACCGTATGACCAATCGTTCCGATATAGCTTTGCTCTTGTTGCTCGCTTTCACTCAACGACTCGTTGTGTGGGAAGTAGCCAAGCGCCCAAACGATAATCGATGCCACCAAGATGATACCACCCATCTTCTTAAGATATTCGCGACCTTTCTCCCAAGTATGTCTGCCTAAAGCCTTCCATGTAGGGAAGCGATAAGGTGGTAGCTCCATTACGAAAGGAGTGTCCTCGCCCTTAAATAAGAACCTACTAAAGAGCTTACTCATGATGACCGCCATTAATATGCCCGTCAGATATATACCTATCATGATAAAAGGTTGATACTTCAATGCGAAGAATGAACCGATAAGCATAACGTATATTGGAATACGAGCTTCGCAACTCATCAGCGGAATGATTAGCATCGTAATCAGTCTTGACCGCTTGCTCTCGATGGTACGCGTAGCCATGATAGCGGGAACGTTACACCCGAAGCCCATTACAAGAGGTATAAACGACTTACCGTGAAGCCCCATCTTGTGCATCAGCTTATCCATTATGAAAGCAGCACGAGCCATATAGCCACAATCTTCCATAAATGATATGAAGAAATAGAGAATCAAGATCTGTGGCAAGAACACGATGACAGCACCCACGCCCCCAATAATACCATCAACGAGCATAGCGCGAAGCGGTCCTTCTGGGAGTGTGTTGCTCACCACCTCTCCTAACCATTCCACACCTGTTTCAAGCCATCCCTTAGGATATTCGCCTAGAACGAATGTAGCCCAAAACATAACAAACAGGAAGAGAATGAATAATGGGAATCCTATCCATTTATCAGCAAGGATGCGATCGATGAAATGCGTGAGATGATAGGTGTCTTTCTTGTGCCCCGTCTCATAGTTGGCCTCTTTTAGGGCGCCATGAATAAAGCCATATTTGGCATCCATGATAGCAGTCTCACTATCATCACCAGTTTCTTCTTTCACCCTTTGAGCCGCATCATCCCGATGCTTGAATATCTCTGCAGAGTCGGGTAGGGAGGCAATGTAATGTTCTACATCTTTGTCATGTTCAAGAAGTTTAATAGCCAAGTATCGCGTAGAGTATCGTTGACGCAAGTCATCTTCTAGTTTTAGATGTTCTTGAATCTCTTTTATGCCATGTTCTATTTCATGTCCATGGTTAATGTGAATATGACGGAAGTTGAGATTACTGTCTTCTGTTCCTTCATACATCTCAATGACAGTGTGGAACAGTTGTTCTACGCCTCGTCCATCCTTAAATACGGTAGGAACCATGGGTACACCAAACAGCTCGGAAAGCTTTTCTAGATCAATATTGTCGCCACGATCCTTGCTTTCATCAAACATGTTTAGGGCACATACGATACACACGTGCATATCAATGAGCTGCGTCGTGAGATATAAGTTGCGCTCTAGGTTGCTAGTGTCAATGACATTGATGATGACATCAGGCGTCTGCTCTATCAATTGCTTTCTGACATAGAGCTCCTCGGGCGAGTAGGCTGAAAGCGAATAAGTGCCAGGAAGGTCTACTAGGTCGATGTGGTATCCTTCAAACTCAGCATGTCCGGTCGTGGCATCAACGGTTACGCCCGAATAGTTGCCCACGCGTTCATGCGCTCCAGAAGCAAAGTTGAACAACGATGTCTTGCCGCAATTGGGATTTCCTACCAAAGCCACCGTGATGTTCTTACGTTTCTTCATAGCTGCATCACTGAGCTGCTCGGGTGTAAGTCGCTCCTGACATGTGTCTATGTCGATAGGATGCTCATGGTTGATAGGCTTTTGGTCGTGATGATGCTCTATCTGTCGTGCTTCTTCAAGCGAGATCACTTCTATCATTTCAGCTTCACTATGGCGCAGGCTGACTTCGTATCCCATAATCTTATATTTCACAGGATCACGCAAAGGGGCATTGAGCAGTACGTCAACCTCCTTGCCTTTGACAAATCCCATTTCGATGATTCGCTTTCTGAATCCGCCGTGACCATTGACGCGTACGATTACACCTTTTTCACCAGTCTTTAGCTTTGATAGTTTCATGTCATTGTGCTTTTATCTCTGCAAAGTTACAAACTTTTGTTTGCAACTGAGTGGCATTCCCATCTAACGTTGCAAAATACCTATTATTGGGGACAATCTCATCTCTTATTCTTCTCCCTTCTGCAATGCATCAGCCAATCGCTTTCTCAATGAGCCTATCTCTCGAACCAATAACAGATTTAAGCATATAATTTTGTAGATTGATAAAATTCCATTATTTTTGCACATACATAGTAATTGACGATTCAATTGCTACCCACTACATACCAGTTTTGTACAGACAGATTATAACATATTAAGGTAATAATGAAACAAGAAGAGGATATCAAGAAAGCAGTAGAGTGTATGCGTAAAGGCGGAGTGATCTTATACCCCACTGATACCGTGTGGGGCATCGGATGCGATGCCACCAATGAAGAAGCTGTAGCAAAGGTTTATGCCATCAAACATAGGGACGATTCTAAGGCACTGATATGTTTGATAGACAGCGATGACCGCTTACAGCGCTATGTACGTAATGTACCATCTGTGGCATGGGAACTGATAGATGCTATCGATCAACCCACCACCTTGATTCTTGATAACGCCGTTAATCTAGCTTCTAATCTTATAGCCGAAGATGGTTCGATAGGTATCCGCATTACCAAAGAACCTTTCTCGCAGCAGTTGTGCTATCGCATGCAAAAACCCATTGTGAGCACTTCAGCTAATGTGAGTGGTGAGCCGGCTGCACAAAACTATGCCGATATCTCCCCAGAGATTCTAGAGGCCGTGGATTATGTATGTGCATCCCGTCGTCAGGAGCATAAACCTCACAAACCTTCAAGTATCATCAAGCTTTCAGAAAACGGAGAAGTCAAAATCATTCGCAAATGATTCATCGTATAGATCAATGGCGACAAGCACATATCTCTGATAGAGATTTTATCTTGGTGCTTGCTTTCGTGGTTGGATTCCTCGCTTCGGTGGCAGGATGGGTCTTGCACCAGTTGATAGAATACATAGAGCATATCCTGACATCTGGATTCACTATGACAGGTATCAACTGGCTCTATCTCTTGTTCCCTGTTATCGGTATATGGCTTACCAGTCTTTTCATCAAATATGTGGTGAAAGACAACATTTCACATGGTATCACGCGCGTGTTGTATGCCATAGCCACCAAACGTTCACACCTCAAGTCGCATAACATGTGGTCGTCCATCGTGGCTTCTGCTATCACGATCGGCTTTGGTGGATCCGTTGGAGCTGAGGCGCCTATCGTGTTGACAGGTTCCGCTATTGGTTCCAATTTAGGACAACTATTCCATTTGGATCGTAAGACACTTATGTTGCTTGTCGGGTGTGGAGCTTCCGCAGCTATTGCGGGTATCTTTAATGCCCCCATTGCAGGACTTGTATTTACGATAGAGGTATTGATGGTCGATCTCACTATGGCTTCGCTCCTACCCATTCTGATATCATCCGTCACGGCAACGTGCTTCTCTTATCTCTTTACAGGATCAGCAACCTTATTCAATTTTACCTCTGATATGGTCTGGCGTATGGAACGCGTTCCCGCTACCATCTTGCTTGGTGTCATGTGCGGCTTCGTCTCTTTATATTTTATAAGGGTGATGTCTTGGTGTGAGAGCCAGTATGCTCGCCTTTCGTCTCATCCTTATGTAAAACTGCTTGCTGGTGGTTTGGTGCTGAGTACGCTCATCTTGTTCTTCCCCTCTCTTTATGGCGAAGGATATAGTAGCTTGTCCGTGTTTATCGAAGGCAAGACGGAAGCCGACTGGAATCAGGTGATGCAAAACTCTTTGTTTGCTCAGCAAGGTCATTATCTGATCTTGTATGTTGCCCTTGTTATGCTGACCAAGGTCTTTGCTACGAGTGCCACCAATGGTGCAGGAGGGTGTGGTGGTACGTTTGCGCCATCCCTATTTATCGGCGGTTTTAGCGGTTTCCTATTTGCCCGTGTGTGGAACACCTTGATGATAGGTACCTATGTTCCTGAAAAGAATTTCACTCTTTATGGTATGTCAGCCGTGATGTCAGCCGTGATGCACGCACCTCTAACCGGAATATTCCTTATAGCAGAGCTTACAGGTGGGTACGACTTGTTTATTCCGCTTATCATTGCTTCGGTATGTGGATACCTCACGATGAATATCTTTGTGCATCACAGCATCTACGCTATCCGCTTGGCAAAGCAAGGTAAGCTTCTCACGCATCATACTGATCGCTCCGTACTGACACTTATCAGCATGGATAGCATCATCGATCACGACTACACCTCTGTGCGCCCCGATCTAGAGATGGGACGCTTGGTGCACGTGTTAAGCACCAATCAGAATGTGTATCTACCTGTGACGGATGATAGCGGTAAACTGCTTGGCGAGATCGACTTTGCCAAGATACATAATGTCATCTTCCGTACCGAACTATATCATCGCTTTCATGTAAGCCAACTGATGTCACAACCAGCCACAGTGCTGGGCGAACAAGATAAGGTGGAGGATGTGATGCAAGCTTTTGATCGTACGGGAGCCTCCTTCTTGCCCATCATAGATAGCGATCAGCGGCTGAAAGGATACATTTCACGTACCCGACTATATGCTATGTACAGGCAAGTGGTGGCCGATTACAGTACAGAATAATTTAATTTCTTCAAGAAAATAATTTATTTTATGGAAAAAAATAATTTAAAAATAATCTTCATGGGTACTCCGGAGTTTGCTGTAACGTCCTTGCAAGCTCTGGTGGAACACCAATATAACGTTGTGGCGGTGGTCACACAACCTGATAAACCCGTAGGTCGTCATCAAGATCAGCTACAACCCTCTCCTGTAAAACAATATGCGTTGGCTCACAACATCCCCGTATTACAACCCGTAAAGATGAAGGATGAGGCATTCCTAGAACAGTTACGTTCGTTCGAAGCTGACCTCCAGGTGGTAGTGGCGTTCAGGATGCTACCCGAAGTGGTTTGGAGTATGCCTCGCTTTGGTACATTCAATGTTCATGCGGCTTTGTTGCCTCAGTATCGAGGTGCTGCCCCTATCAATTGGGCCGTAATCAATGGCGAGACAATGACAGGCGTAACCACCTTCTTCCTAGATAAAGACATTGATACCGGACGCATTATCGCACAGAAGCAGTTCCCAATTCCGGATACAGCTGATGTTGAATATGTATATGATGGGTTGATGCACTTAGGCGCAGAACTAGCTATGGAGACCATAGATGCCATCATTGCTGGCGATGGCTCTATCGAATGTAAGGAACAACACTGCTATATGAAACAAGGAGAGAGTGAGGAAACCTTACATTCAGCACCTAAGATATTTAAGGAAACGTGTGAGATCAGGTGGAATCAACCGGCAAAGCAGGTGTACGATTTCATCAGAGGACTAAGTCCTTATCCTGGTTCATGGACCACGTTAAACGAAGAAGGTCATAAACCTACGGTGATGAAAGTGTTCAAGACGGCAAAGACCCAACTGCCAAGTGTAGGTGAGCCAGGAACGCTTTACATCGAAAAGAACCATTTGTATATGAATACGGCCGACAATCTGCTAGAGCTTCTCGTGGTGCAACTAGCGGGTAAGAAACGTATGGAGGCTAAAGCGTTCCTTAATGGTTGGAAAGCTTAACGGGGATAGATATCTCTAGTTCGGTGAAATCGGCTTTGGTGGCATGAGCATTGACATTGAAGCCGATAGCAATATCGTTCCACTTATGGAAGGTATAGAAAAGTCCTATTCTCTCGTAATAGGGCTTTTCTAGCGTTTGGGCCTCTATCCCCATATGTCTATATAGGTAATATCCGATGCCCATACGTGCAGACAGATTGCCATAGTACACCTCGTGTTTCATGGCTATGCCGACGCTCCATGGACTGTGAGGCTCTTGTGTGTATCCGTTAGCGGCATCCATCCGTGCCACGTGGTTAGCATAGTCGCCATAAAACACATCAACGCCTAATCCTGAAGCCCAACGTCTAGCGTATCGATACATGATGTCGGTCTGCAAAGAAAATGCGCCATAGACCGAAAACTTACTGGTGCGATAATTGGGATCGGTAGGGTTGGTATGAAATTGGGTGTGCTGCCAATCTTCAAGGAGTGTCTTTGCGCCGCCACCTACCGAGAATTCCATAAACCAATATCTATGGAACATGGACGATGAGATTAGAGCAGATGAGGCTGAAGATGTCTTGTTATCTTCAGAAAGGCACTTTTCATTGCTCAAGTAGCTTTCTAATGCAATGAACGGTCCGAAACTGTTAAAGCCCTTGTTGGGTCGGTAAAGTGCTCCGTTGCTATGATGGGAGAAGTCGATACCGCCTTTGACGCTTAAGGATGGTGTGATTCTGTAAGATAGAAATGTGCCCGCAGTGAAAAAGATGTTCCAGTGTGAACCTATAAACTCATTGTCAATGCAATTCTCAGTGTTATACTTGGTGTGACTATATCCTATGCCTGTGCCTAAGTAATAGCTCCATTGCCAATGTCGGTTTTGCCACAAAGGACGACTAAACTTTCCATATAGCGTGATGATATTTCCTAGTTGACTATCGTAGTCCACCGGTATCAATTGATCCCATGATGCATCAGCTTGTCGATGCATAGTCACACCATGATTCAGGTTTAAGCGTAATCCGAGCGAGAGGGTAGGGTCGTTATAGTCCTGATTATAGTCGTCGCCTTGAAATTTGGGCGCTTGGACATTGATTTGTGCATATACTGAATGGCAATGCTTCGTCTTAAGCCAACGCTTGACATAATTGTCTAATGCCAATGCGGTTCCAGGGGCATAGCCAGCTTCCACACTAAGCCGCTGCTTATGTTCTCTATCCTTAGGAGTGGCAGAGGAAAGGGATGATAGCGCATAACTCGTTGACAACGTGTCTTCCAATGTAGTGGCGCTAGTCTTGGTGTGAAAAGCGACACACATCAATAGCGTTGTCATTATAACGCTGCTTGGCTTCGTGATCGGTAATCTCATTTGTCGTGTGGAATTAGGTATAGTCAATCTTTCTTGCCTTAATCCTTTCGTTCTAATACAGCAAAGGAGTAGGAATGAGGATGCTTCTCGTCTTTATCAAATCTGTTTTCCTCGACAACACGCCAGTCATCGCTAAATGGGGGGAAGTAAGCATCTGCCTCAATAGGAGTGTCGTCTATAAAAGTTAGATATAGTTTGGATGCTAAAGGAAGCGTCTCTTTATATATGCTTTCGCCACCAATGATATACACATCTTCTTGATTGGTACAGTGTTGCAACGCTTCTTGAAGAGAATGATAGGTGTCGCATCCTTCAAAAGCGCGGTCACTATGGGTAAGGACAATGTTACGGCGATTGGGTAGCGCACCTTTAGGAAGCGACTCGAAGGTTTTACGGCCCATGATGATGGTGTGTCCAGTGGTGAGTAGCTTAAATCGTTGCATATCCTCACGTATGTGATACAACAATTGACCTTGATACCCAATAGCTCGGTTATTGGCTATGGCTGCAATGAGATATATGTTCATAGATGGAAATAAAAGTTGGGAAAATAATCGTTTGCTCAATGGTTTATACTGATACCTTGGCGCTGATGTGTGGATAAGGATTGTAATCAGTCAGCTGGAAGTCCTCGTATTTGAAGTCGAACAAGCTTGTTACATCTTTGTTTAGTGTCATTGTGGGCAACTGACGTGGTGTGCGAGAAAGTTGTTCTCTGGCTTGTTCTATGTGGTTGAGATAAAGATGCGTGTCTCCTGTGGTGTACACAAAGTCGCCAGGTTTATATCCCGTCACTTGCGCCATCATCAGTAATAGCAGTGAATAGGACGCAATATTGAATGGCACACCAAGGAAGGTATCTGCCGAACGTTGATAAAGTTGTAAAGATAGACGATCCCCTGCTACATAAAATTGGAAGAGACAGTGGCATGGTGGAAGCGCCATTTGAGGGATATCCGCAGGATTCCAAGCGGTAACAATCAGTCGACGCGAGTTAGGCGTGTGCTTGATTTGTTCCACGACGTCGGCAATCTGGTCAATAACGCCTCCTTTGCCATCAGGCCAAGCACGCCATTGATGTCCGTAAACAGGACCTAAGTCGCCATTCTCATCAGCCCATTCGTTCCATATTCTGACACCATGTTCTTGTAGATAATGCACGTTAGTATCTCCCTTTAAGAACCACAACAGTTCGTAGATGATACTCTTCAGATGCAACTTCTTCGTTGTCAATAGAGGGAAACCCTTGCTGAGATCAAAACGCATTTGGTTGCCAAAGACACTGATGGTACCTGTTCCTGTACGGTCGCCTTTCTGTGTCCCCTCGTCAAGGATTCGTTGCAGTAAGTCTAAATATTGTTTCATATCTCAAATGTCTCTTGATTATATTATGTTTGGATGA
>CAVHUZ010000090.1:0-9054 GCA_963639545.1 Bacteroidaceae bacterium | reverse complement strand
GTTGGCAACAGTCCTCAAGGACGAGTATGGTATTGAGCCTGCTGCTGCAGCTGTTGCAGTTGCTGGTCCTGCAGCCGCTGGTGCTGCTCCTGCAGCTGAAGAGAAATCAGAATTTGATGTAGTTCTCGCAGAGGTAGGTGCTAACAAGCTTAAGGTTGTAAAGGCAGTTAAAGAGGCTTGCGGTCTTGGTTTGAAAGAGGCTAAGGATCTCGTAGACAAGGCTCCTTCTACATTGAAGGAAGGTCTTTCTAAGGACGAAGCTGAGAACTTGAAGAAGACTATCGAGGCTGAAGGCGCTAAGGTAGAACTCAAGTAATTTAGTACAGAATTTAATCATCGACTTTGGTCGATTAATTAATTCGAAATAACTTTGGTTAGGATTTACCAAGTAGGTGAGTCCTAACCTTTTTATGTCTTCTATCGTTTTATTAAATATTTATGGCTACAAAGATCATAGACAACCGCGTAAACTTTGCCAGCGTCAAGAATCCTTATCCTTATCCGGATTTCTTGGATGTGCAGTTGAAGTCGTTTGCTGATTTCTTGCAACTCGACACACCTCCAGAGCTTCGAAAGAATGACGGATTATATAAGGTTTTTGCTGAAAACTTCCCAATTACTGATACTCGAAACAACTTCGTTCTTGAGTTCTTGGATTATTTTATTGATCCTCCTCGTTACACCATTGAGGAATGTCTTGAAAGAGGCTTAACTTATAGTGTTCCTTTGAAGGCTAAGATGAAGTTGTACTGTACCGATCCTGATCATGAAGATTTCGGCGTACGCATCCAAGATGTCTTTCTTGGCACTATCCCTTACATGACTGCTAATGGTACCTTTGTGATCAATGGTGCTGAACGTGTAGTTGTGTCTCAGTTGCATCGTTCTCCCGGTGTGTTCTTTGGTCAAGGTGCTCACGCCAATGGCACCAAGCTCTATAGTGCACGTATCATTCCTTTTAAGGGTTCATGGATCGAGTTTGCAACCGACATTAATAATGTAATGTACGCGTACATTGATCGTAAGAAGAAGTTGCCTGTGACAACGATGCTTCGTGCGATTGGTTTTGAAAGCGATAAAGACATATTACAGATCTTCGATCTCTGTGAAGAGGTTAAGGTCAACAAGAAATCTCTTAAAGCATGTATCGGTCGTAAGTTAGCCGGTAATGTGATGAAGAGTTGGAATGAGGACTTCGTTGATGAAGATACGGGTGAAGTAGTATCTATTGAGCGTAACGAAGTTATCATCGAACGTGAAACTGAACTTACTGCAGATGCTGTAGACGAAATTCTCAATAGCGGAGTGTCTTCAATCCTTTTACATAAGGATTTTGACTTAGCTAACAAGTATTCTATTATCTTCAATACTTTGGCTAAAGATCCAACTCACTCAGAGATTGAGGCTGTCAAACATATTTATCGTCAGTTGCGCAATGCTGATGCTGCTGATGATGCAAGCGCACGTGAAGTGTTCCAAAACCTTTTCTTCTCTGATAAGCGTTACGACTTAGGAGAAGTGGGACGTTATCGTATCAATCAGAAGTTGGGCTTAACTACTGATAACGATGTACGCGTGCTTACCAAAGATGACATTATTGAAATCATTAAATATCTGATTAAGCTGATCAACTCAAATGCTGCAGTTGACGATATTGACCACTTGTCTAATCGTCGTGTACGTACTGTAGGCGAGCAATTGGCTAATCAGTTCTCTATCGGTTTGGCAAGAATGAGCCGCACCATTCGTGAGCGTATGAACGTTCGTGACAATGAGGTGTTCAGCCCAACCGATTTGATTAACGCAAAGACTATTTCTAGCGTAATCAATTCGTTCTTCGGAACTAACCCACTGAGCCAGTTTATGGATCAGACCAACCCATTGGCTGAGGTTACTCACAAACGTCGTCTTTCGGCATTAGGTCCTGGCGGTTTGTCTCGTGAGCGTGCAGGTTTCGAGGTTCGTGACGTACACTACACCCACTATGGTCGTCTTTGTCCTATCGAGTCCCCTGAAGGTCCTAACATCGGATTGATTTCTTCTTTGTGTCTCTATGCAAAGATTAATGATCTCGGCTTTATCGTGACACCTTATCGTAACGTCAAGGATGCTAATGTAGATCTTGACAACAAAGATGTGGTTTATCTCACTGCCGAGGAAGAAGAGGAAAAGATCATCGGTCAGGGTAATGCTCCATTGAATGACGATGGTTCATTTATCCGTACTTATGTGAAGTGCCGCCAAGATGCTGATTACCCTGTGGTAGCTCCAACACAAGTCGACTTGATGGATGTATCCCCACAGCAGATTGCTTCTGTATCAGCAGGTCTTATTCCTTTCTTGGAGCATGATGACGGTCACCGTGCGCTTATGGGTTGTAACATGATGCGCCAAGCAGTACCATTGTTGCACAATGATGCGCCAATCGTTGGTACAGGTTTGGAGAAGCAGGTTTGTGAAGACTCTCGTACCATGATCTCAGCTGAGGGTGATGGTGTGATTGAATATGTAGATGCTACAACGATTCGTATCTTGTATGATCGTACCGAAGATGACGAGTTTGTAAGTTTCGAACCAGCGTTGAAGGAGTATCGCATCTCTAAGTTCCGTCGTACTAACCAGAACATGGTAGTGGACCTTCGTCCAATCTGTAACAAAGGTCAGCGCGTAAAGAAAGGCGATATCTTGACAGAAGGATACGCTACAGAGAATGGTGAGCTTGCTCTTGGTCGCAACCTCCTTGTGGCTTATATGCCTTGGAAGGGTTACAACTATGAGGATGCTGTAGTTATCTCAGAACGTATGGTTCGTGATGACGTGCTCACCTCTGTGCACGTAGATGAATACTCGCTTGAGGTACGTGAGACAAAACGTGGTGTAGAAGAGTTTACAGCAGATATCCCTAACGTAAGCGAAGAGGCTACCAAAGACCTTGACGAGAATGGTATTATCCGTGTAGGTGCTCGCGTTGAGCCTGGTGATATCATGATAGGTAAGATCTCGCCAAAGGGAGAGAGCGATCCTTCACCAGAAGAGAAACTTCTCCGTGCAATCTTTGGTGATAAGGCAGGAGATGTAAAAGACACCTCTCTGAAAGCCAATCCATCACTGAGCGGTGTGGTTATTGATAAGAAACTCTTCTCTCGTGCACTGAAGACACGCGAAAGCAAGAAGCAAGATAAGATCACCCTTCAGAAGATTGACGAGGAGTATGAAGCTAAAGGTGAAGACCTAAAGGATATTCTCGTAGAGAAATTGTTGATTCTTACAGAAGGTAAGACTTCACAAGGAGTGAAGGATTATTCAGATGCTGAGATTATCACAAAGGGTAGCAAGTTTAGTGCTGCAGCCCTCAAGAATCTTGACTATGAAGGCATCCAATCTAATGGATGGACAGAAGATGAGCATACTAACACGTTGATTCAGCGTTTGATTATGAACTTCATCCGTAAGTACAAGCAACTCGATGCTGAACTCAAACGTCACAAGTTTGCTATTACTATCGGTGATGAGCTCCCATCAGGTGTGCTTCAGATGGCTAAGGTATATATTGCCAAGAAACGTAAGATTCAGGTTGGTGATAAACTGGCTGGTCGTCACGGTAATAAGGGTATCGTATCTAAGGTAGTGCGTATGGAAGATATGCCATTCTTGGAGGATGGACGTCCTGTTGACTTGGTACTTAACCCGATGGGTGTGCCTTCTCGTATGAACTTGGGACAGATCTTCGAGGCTATCCTTGGTGCCGCAGGTAAGAAACTCGGCGTTAAGTTTGCTACACCAATCTTTGATGGTGCAAAGCTAGCTGACCTTAAAGAGTGGACAGATAAAGCAGGCCTACCTAACCTTTGTTCAACCCACCTTTATGATGGCGAGACAGGTGAGCGTTTTGACCAAGCTGCAACCGTTGGTATCACCTACTTCTTGAAGTTAGGTCACATGGTAGAAGACAAGATGCACGCACGTTCTATCGGTCCTTACAGTCTGATTACTCAGCAGCCACTTGGTGGTAAAGCACAGTTTGGTGGTCAGCGTTTCGGAGAGATGGAGGTTTGGGCTATCGAGGGCTTCGGCGCTTCTCATGTCTTACAAGAAATTCTTACTGTCAAGTCGGATGATGTTGTTGGTCGTTCAAAGGCATATGAGGCCATTGTTAAGGGCGATCCAATGCCAACACCCGGTATTCCGGAATCACTCAACGTGTTGCTCCATGAGTTGCGTGGTTTGGGCTTGAGCATCAAATTAGATTAAGAACCGACAAATAGGAATATAACATGGCTTTTAAGAAAGATAACAAAATAAAGAGTAATTTCCAAAAGATTACAATCGGTCTTGCTTCACCTGAAGAAATTCTTGAGAATTCGTCAGGCGAGGTGACTAAGCCCGAAACCATCAACTACCGTACGTACAAACCAGAGCGTGATGGTTTGTTCTGCGAGCGTATCTTCGGACCTACCAAAGACTATGAATGTGCTTGTGGTAAGTACAAGCGTATCCGTTACAAAGGTATCGTCTGCGATCGATGCGGTGTTGAGGTAACAGAGAAGAAGGTACGTCGTGAGCGTGCTGGTCATATCGAGTTGGTTGTACCAGTTGCACATATTTGGTATTTCCGTAGCTTACCTAATAAGATAGGTTATCTGCTCGGTATGCCTACAAAGAAACTTGATGCCGTAATCTACTACGAAAAGTATATCGTTATTCAGCCAGGTGTTGCTGAAGGCATGAAGGATGCTGAAGGCATAGAAGATCTGAATGGTTCACACCAATACGATTTGCTTTCAGAGGATGAATACATTGACATCGTAGACAATCGTATCCCCGAGAACAATGACCTTCTAGACGACTCAGATCCTAAGAAATTCATTGCCAAGATGGGTGCAGAGGCTATCTATGATCTTCTTTGCAATCTCTCACGTGAAGATGCTAATGGCGTTTCTGGTCTTGATCGTCTTGCTGGTGAGCTCCGTGAGCGTGCCAACAACGACTCTAGTCAGCAACGTAAGACTGAAGCATTGAAGCGCCTTCAGGTAGTCAATGCCTTCTTGCAGTCGAAGGGAGTCAATCGTCCAGAGTGGATGATTATGAAGATTATCCCTGTGACACCACCAGAACTCCGTCCTTTGGTTCCATTGGATGGTGGTCGCTTTGCTACGTCAGACCTTAACGACCTTTATCGTCGTGTGATTATACGTAACAATCGTCTCAAGCGTCTTATGGAAATCAAGGCACCAGACGTTATCCTCCGCAATGAGAAACGTATGTTGCAAGAGGCAGTTGACTCATTGTTTGACAACTCTCGTAAAGCATCTGCCGTTAAGAGCGAGAGCAACCGTCCATTGAAGTCACTCTCTGATTCTCTGAAAGGTAAGCAGGGACGTTTCCGTCAGAACCTTCTCGGTAAGCGTGTTGACTATTCAGCACGTTCCGTAATCGTTGTAGGTCCTGAATTGAACATGGGCGAATGCGGTCTGCCTAAACTTATGGCAGCCGAGCTATATAAGCCATTCATTATCCGTAAACTCATTGAGCGTGGTATCGTTAAGACTGTAAAGAGCGCTAAGAAGATCGTTGATCGCCGCGAATCAGTTATTTGGGATATCCTTGAGAACGTAATGAAGGGTCACCCCGTGTTGCTCAACCGTGCTCCTACGTTGCACCGTCTTGGTATTCAGGCATTCCAGCCTAAGCTTATAGAGGGTAAGGCAATCCAGCTACACCCATTGGCATGTACTCCTTTCAATGCCGACTTTGATGGTGACCAAATGGCCGTTCACCTCCCATTGGGAAATGAGGCTGTGCTAGAGGCACAAATCTTGATGCTTCAGAGTCACAACATCCTCAATCCTGCAAATGGTGCACCTATTTCAGTTCCTTCTCAGGACATGGTACTTGGTTTGTATTATATTACCAAGCTACGCGATGGTGCTAAGGGAGAAGGACTTTCATTCTATGGTCCAGAGGAAGCACTGATCGCATATAACGAAGGCGTATGTGACCTTCACGCTAAAGTGAATGTTAAGGTTAAAGACCTCGTGGATGGTCAGCCTTGCGAACATATCATCGAGACATCTGTTGGACGTGTCATCGTTAATCAGATTGTGCCAAATGAGATTGGTTACTTCAACGCAGTTATTTCTAAGAAAACCCTCCGCGGTCTTATTACTGACGTAATCAAGAAGGTAGGTATGGCACGCGCTTGTGCATTCCTAGATGGTATCAAGAACCTTGGTTACCACATGGCATATGCAGCGGGTCTTTCCTTCAACCTTGATGATATCATCGTTCCTACAGAGAAAGAGGATATTGTCAATAAGGGACAGGAAGAGGTAGATCAGGTGAAAGCCAACTATGAAATGGGTTTCATCACAGATAAGGAACGTTACAACCAGGTGATTGATGCTTGGACACACGTTAACAATAACCTTAAGCAAAGTGTGATGAAGCACATGACCGAGGCTGACCAAGGATTCAACGCCGTATATATGATGTTGGATTCAGGTGCCCGTGGTTCTGCTGACCAGATTGCCCAGCTCGCAGGTATGCGTGGTTTGATGGCGAAACCTCAGAAGGCTGGTGCTGAAGGCGCACAGATTATTGAGAACCCTATCCTTTCTAACTTTAAGGAAGGTATGAGCGTGCTCGAATACTTTATCGCTTCACATGGTGCGCGTAAAGGTTTGGCTGATACCGCTATGAAGACTGCCGATGCTGGATACCTCACTCGTCGTCTTGTAGACGTTTCACACGATGTGATTATTACAGAGGAAGACTGTGGAACTCTTCGTGGCTTGGAGTGCCGCGCACTCAAGAATGGTGATGAGGTCATCTCTTCTCTATCAGAGCGTATCCTTGGTCGTGTATCAGTGCATGATGTCATCAATCCTACAACTGGTGAACTGATTGTTGCTGCAGGTGAAGAGATAACTGAACCTAAGGCTCAACTCATTGAGGATTCTCAAGTAGAAATGGTTGAGATTCGTTCCGTACTTACCTGTGAGAGCAAGAAGGGCGTTTGTATGAAGTGTTACGGACGTAACCTTGCTACAGCACGTATGGTGCAGCTCGGAGAAGCTGTTGGTGTCATCGCAGCACAGGCTATTGGTGAGCCTGGTACACAGCTTACCCTCCGTACCTTCCACGCTGGTGGTGTGGCAGGTAACGCAGCAGCCAACGCAGCTATCGTTGCCAAGGGCGACGCTAAGGTCGAGTTTGAAGAGCTACGTGTTGTTCCATTCAAGGATGATGATGATAAAGATTGCCAGAAGGTCGTTTCACGTTTGGCTGAGATTCGCTTCGTAGATCCTAATACAGATATTGTTCTTTCAAACGATAATATCCCTTATGGTAGCTCGCTCTACTTCAAGCATGGCGACACTGTAAAGAAGGGCGATGTGATCTGTCGTTGGGACCCATTCAACGCCGTTATCGTAAGCGAGTATGCTGGTGTGCTTCATCTCAATGATGTAATCGAAGGCGTGACCTACTTGGCTGAGACCGACGAGGCTACTGGTCTTGTAGAGCGTATTATCATCGATTCAAAGGATCGCAACCGTGTTCCTACTGTTGATATCATCCGAAAAGGTGCTGTTAAGAACGAAGCTGGTCAGTATGATGCAGCCGACATCCTTGGTACATACAACCTTCCTGTGGGTGGTCACCTCGAGCAGGTACTTAAGGAAGACGAGGAGATTACCACTGGTACCACACTTGTTAAGATTCCACGTTCAGTGGGTGGTGCTGGTGATATCACTGGTGGTCTTCCACGTGTGACCGAGCTCTTCGAGGCTCGTAACCCATCTAACCCTGCAGTTGTGAGCGAAATCGATGGTGAGGTAACCATGGGTAAGGTGAAACGTGGTAATCGCGAGATCATTGTTACCTCTAAGACAGGTGAGCAGCGCAAGTATCTTGTAAGCCTTTCTAAGCAGATTCTTGTACAGGAACACGATGCTGTACGTGCTGGAACACCGCTTTCAGATGGTGTAACCACACCTGCCGACATCTTGGCAATCAAAGGTCCTACCGCAGTGCAGGAATATATCGTTAACCAGGTGCAAGATGTCTATCGTCTGCAAGGTGTTAAGATCAATGACAAGCACTTCGAGATCATCGTACGTCAGATGATGCGCAAGGTTCAGATCAATGACCCAGGTGACACCTCGTTCCTCGAACTCGAATTGGCAGACAAGCTCGACTTCGCTGCAGAGAACGATCGTATCTGGGGTAAGAAGGTCGTTACCGATCCGGGCGACTCACAGACGTTCTACAAAGGACAGATCGTTACTGTACACAAGCTTCGTGATGAGAACTCTTCACTTAAGCGTCGTGACCTCAAGCAAGTCGAAGTGCGTGATGCTCATCCAGCTACAGCTACTCAGATTCTACAGGGTATTACCCGTGCAGCATTGGGTACTAAGAGTTTCATGAGTGCTGCATCCTTCCAGGAAACTACGAAGGTACTCAACGAAGCAGCTATCCGCGGTAAGAGCGATACACTTGAAGGAATGAAGGAAAATGTGATTTGTGGTCACTTGATTCCTGCTGGTACTGGTCTGAAGCAGTGGCAACGCATCGTTGTTGGCTCACAAGAAGAGCACGAGCGCCTTGTCGCTAATAAGCGAAACATCCTTGATTTTGCCAATCAGTCGGCTCAAGATTAATCATTCCGATCTCTTATCTCTTGCATCAAAGCATAATACTTTCGAGGCAAGCGCCATAAGTTAAATCCATTATAAGACGCTGATACGTTACAACCATTACGTATCAGCGTCTTTTGGTATGCTTGGCGTAACCATCCGAAACAAGCCGACTTGCTCACAACAAAAAAATCTCGCAGAGTTATTTGCGAGATTTTTTGTAGTAATATGGCAACATGCTTGTGATTTCTTCTGGTGGAGTATTGTCGTGTAGGTTGTCCAAGGCATAGGTGAGCCACTCCAACGGATTAACTCCAACGATGTCGCAGGTCTCTATCAATGAATAGAAGATGGCGTTGTCAACCGCACCATTGTCGTTTTTGCTGAAAAGGTAGTTCTTGCGTCCGAGTACCGA
>CAVHUZ010000089.1:0-9063 GCA_963639545.1 Bacteroidaceae bacterium | reverse complement strand
CTCCCCCCCCCCCCAAAAAAAAAAAGAGAAAGATGTAAATAGTTCAGAATTAATCATTACCTTTGCACGGATTACAGTATTAGAGATTTTATAGGTAAATTATAATTCAGATGAAACATCACATTGCCACTTACACCAAAGCCATCCTCTTGATGGCCCTAATGCTTCTCTTGCCATCGATGATGAGGGCAGAGAAAGAGGCTTGGGTAGGGTATGACATCCCTACCAGCACGCTCACGTTCTATTATAATGAGAGCAAGGGCACCAACACTGCCACGTACCAGTGTTATAGTCTTAACGAAGATGGCGTGGCGCCTGCATGGAGCTTATGGGCGCCTTATGCTACCACGGTCGTGTTTGACGAGAGCTTCAAACAGGCACGACCCACCACATGCTATCAATGGTTCGCGTCGTTTGAAAAGCTAACGACCATCGAGGGTATCAAGAATCTGAACACCAGCAATGTGACCAACATGGCATACATGTTCAGTCTCTGCTCTTCATTGGTCACGCTGGACCTCTCAAGCTCTACCTTTAGCACCACTAAGGTGACATCAACGAAGGGCATGTTCAGATATTGCTCCGCTCTCAAGGAGCTCAATACGAGCAAGCAATTCTCCGTGTCATCCAGTTGTGATGCGTCGGATATGTTCGAAGGTTGCGTTAAGCTTCCTGGATATAAATCAGACAAAGACTGGTCCTCATCGGAAGTCAACCAGGCGGCAGCCGACTATTATCCCCGCGGCTTCTTCTACCCCGAACCCACCACATGGGTAGGATACAACGCCACCACCAAGACGCTTACCTTCCATCATGATGGAGGCAAGAATACCGCTTATGATGACGCTGCTACCTATACCCTTAATACAGGTACCAATAAACCGGGATGGTCCGATTACAAATCTGATATCACCAAGGTAGTGTTTGATGAGAGCTTCGCCCAGGTGCGCCCCACCACGTGTCACTTATGGTTCGTAAACTTCGCGAACCTTACCACCATCGAGGGTATCGAGAATCTCAACACAGAGCAAGTGACCGATATGCGCTCGATGTTCTACGGTTGTAGCTCGCTGACCACCCTTGACCTTAGTGCGCTCCATACCACCGCGGCGCTGACCGACGTAGGATATATGTTCTACAAGTGTAGCTCGCTGACCAAGCTAGACATATCAGGCTTGAACACCTCTGGGGCAACCGATATGCAATCAATGTTTGCTGAGTGCTCTCAGCTCAAAGCCATCCTTGTACAGGATCTGTTCTCCGTAGCGAGCGTTGATGACAACGCCGATAGTTATATGTTCGGTAACTGTACCTCGCTGCCAGGCTACGACGAGAACAGCACGGGTAAGGACAAAGCCAAGCTCTACTCAGAGGGTGGCTACTTCTATAGCAGCGACCCCGCAGCATATGCAGCGTACGACAAAAAGGCCGGTACGCTCACCTTCTATTATGACAACAACAAGTACCTCTCTTCAGACCAGACCTACGACGTCAATGACAATGCCGAGTCACCATCTTGGTACGAACAAAGATATAATGTCACCAAGGTAGTGTTTGACGAGAGCTTCAAGGATGCACGTCCTACAACATGCCAATCATGGTTCGAACAGTGCACATCTCTAAAGACCATCGAGGGTATGGAGAATCTCAACACCTCAGAGGTGACCAATATGACCACGATGTTCTACAATTGTGAAAGCCTAACCTCGCTGGATCTATCAAGCATGAACACCTCAAAGGTGATCACCATGCAAAATATGTTCTCCGCCTGCAAATCGCTCTCATCGCTCAAGCTATCCGATCAGTTTACCGGTACCAACCTGAAGCTTGCATCTTATCTCTTCTCAGGTTGCTCATCTTTGAAGGAGCTAGACCTTAGCCAGTTTAAGACCACCACTGCACTGACCAGCACCAGAGACATGTTCTATGGATGCACAGGCTTGAAGATGCTAGATCTCACCGGAATGACCACTACCAACGTCAACACGATGGAGGAGATGTTCCAAAACTGTTCACAGCTTAGAGCCATCTATGTAAGCGACAACTTCACAGTGGACAATGTAGGAACCAGTACCAAGATGTTCGGCGGTTGCACCTCATTGCCAAGCTACAACTCAAGTAGCGAAGACAAGGCAAAGGCTTGCTACTATCCCAATGGCTACTTCGTAAGCACCGACTCTGTGGCATGGGTAGGTTATAAAACAGCAGATAAGACCCTTGCGTTCCATTATGACAACATCCGTTTCATCTCTGACGCAGACAATACATACGATCTCCCAGCCGCTGAAACGACTCCAGGTTGGCGCACACACAAAGATGAAGCCACTAAGATCGTGTTTGACGAGAGCTTCGCTAAGGCACGACCCACCTCATGCTATGATTGGTTCTCACAATATAAGCAGCTTACCACCATTGAGGGTCTCGAGAATCTGAATACCTCAGAGGTGACCAATATGAAGGGTATGTTCTGCAATTGTGTCTTGCTGGACACGCTAGACCTTTCTGGGTTCAACACCGCCAAAGTAACCTATATGAAGGGTATGTTCTTAGGTTGTAGCTCTCTAGCCAGTCTGAAATTCTCAGACCAGTTTACCGGTACCAGTCTTGTGAATGCTACCTACGTCTTTGACGGCTGTACATCCTTGACCGAGCTTGACCTCAGCTGCCTTAAGACCACCACCAAGCTCAACACCGTACAAGGAATGTTTGAAGGTTGTACTGCGCTGACAACCCTTTACCTATCGGGTCTGAACACCTCCCACGTAGCTTATATGAACGAGATGTTCAAAGACTGCTCTGCGCTCAAGTATATCTTTGTCAGTGACGACTTCACCACAGAAAACCTTACCATGAGTACTGGCATGTTCAGTGGTTGTACCTCTCTGCCAGGCTTCGATAGCAGCGCGACAGATGCAACGAAAGCTTGCTATTATACCAAAGGTTACTTCTACAGCTGTGTGCCTACAGCATGGGTAGGTTATAACGAAGCAGACAAGTCACTCACGTTCTATTATAAGGTAACCCCATTCCTCGCAACGGATGACGTTATCTATAATCTCAACACCACTGACTCACCAGCATGGGAAGCAAAGAAAAACGATGTCACCAAGGTAGTGTTTGACGAGAGCTTCAAGGATGCACGTCCTACAACATGCTACCATTGGTTCTCAGGCTTTAAGAACCTTACCACCTTTGAAGGTCTCGAGAATCTGAACACCTCAGAGGCTATCTCTATGAATGGAATGTTCAGCGGATGTACCTCGCTGACCAAGCTTGACCTTTCTTCCTTCAACACTGCGAACGTGACCAACATATCAGTCATGTTTGATGGTGACACGGCTCTTAGCGAGCTCACGATCTCTGACCAGTTTGTTGGTACCAATGTCACGGATGCAGTTTACGTCTTTGACGGCTGTACATCCTTGACCGAACTCGACTTCAGCAACTTCAAGACCTCTGAAAAGCTGCGTAACACCCAAGCGATGTTTGCCAATTGTACCGCACTGCAGCGCCTTCACATAGAAGGTCTGAACACCACTGGCGTCATAACGACGAGTGAGATGTTCAAGAACTGTCCTCAGCTGAATGCTATCTTTGTGAGCGACAACTTCAAGATAACCAACGTAAGCACCGAAACCAATATGTTCCTAGGCAGCACCTCTCTGCCAGGATATGATCCTACAAGCATTGGTAAGGCAAAAGCTTGCTATTATCCTGAAGGCTACTTCTATGGTAACCAAACAGCAATGGCTCTGCTCAAGGACAAGACCCTCACGTTCTATTATCTCTCTGATGATCAGCTGCCATCTGATGTTACTTCTCGTTTCGAAGTGCCTCTATATGGAGATGGTGCTGTAGAATGGACAGATCAAGGTAGCGAGGTGACGAAGGTTATCTTCGATAAGAGCTTTGCGATAACACGTCCTACATCATGCAAAGAATGGTTCAAGTATTTCCCAGTTCTTGCTGATATCGAAGGTATCGAAAATCTCAACACCTCTAAGGTGACAACGATGGAAGAGATGTTCTATTGTTGTAACAATCTCACCACGCTGGATCTGACCACATGGGATGTCTCATCGCTCACCAATGCGAACCAAATGTTTTATAATTGCAACTATTTGTCAAACATCTATGTCTCTGAAGACTTTGTGTTGACAAAGACCCAATGCAGTGGTAACAGCATGTTCGAGGGCTGTGAAAAGCTACCCCACTATGGCGCGGGCGTTGACATTGAATGCGCCAATTATAAAGATTATAATTATAATGCTTACCTCACCCTGCGCCGCCATTTCACCGTGGGCGACGAGCAATATAACGTAGATGGTTATCAGACCCCAACGTGCTACACGGATGTAACCTTCGCAGATGGCGCTGCATATAGCGCTCCTTGCGATTTCACCTTCGATGACAGTAACAAAGCATCTTACACCCGCACGGTAAGCAACCACTGGGCTACGCTTTGCCTGCCATTCACCTACAGTGCAGACGATAACAGCACGGCTCGCTTCTATAGCATCAAGAGCTATGACAACGGCAACATCACCGCCACACCAATCAGCGGCGACATCATAGCGGGTACCCCTGTGCTGGCTTACGTCGAGGGCACTGAGCTATCTGTCACCGCCACAGGTGCAGCAGCCGTAGCCGATGCTAAGCAGCAATCTGAGCTCAAGGGCGCCTTCACGCAGACCGAAGTAAAGGACGAGGATTACATCATCGCCAATGACCACTTCTGGAAAGCCAGCTGGCTCAAGCAGAACAACAACGAGGTGAAGAACGTCTACGTAGCACCTTACCGCGCATCCCTCACGCTCGCTAACCTATCTACCTCTGCTAAGCCCAACAGCATCAGCATAGGCGAGGACGCGGTCACAGGTATCGATAGTGTTACAAGCCTAGAAAGTCTCCTTGATGGCGCAGAGATCTATGACCTTCAAGGTCGTCGACTCACTGCTCCTCAGCACGGCGTGATGATCATCCGCAAGGATGGCGTAAGCCACAAGGTCGTGGTGAAATAACCCCCCACGGGGGGATTAGTCTCGCGGTCACAGGCCCCACAGGGACTTTAGTCTTGCTGCGCGGCCATAAGCCGCTGTGACCCTAACAAAGAGAAACCGCAGATACATTCCCACCACGTTCGGTGAGGTTGTATCTGCGGTTTCTCTCTTTATGGCTGCGGCCTCACAGAGGCTTTAGTCTCGCTGCGCCTTATGTTATAGCCTAATGGTCATAATATGCATAATAGGCCTATAATGCCTAATAGGTGTGTGCAGCGAGATTAAAGGGTCTGTGACCCCTGTGGCCGCGAAGCGAGACTAAAGCCTCTGTGAGGCTTAGCGGTGACCACCGAACGAGCCGCTGGTGGTGGATTGCTGCGTAGCGGTGGTGGTCTTCTTTGTTGCGTTAGGGTTGATGGTGGTGGTCTGCTGGCGTGTGGTGTTGACGCTCTGGGTGTTGTTTTGTCGGCCGGTCACGGGCTGGAAGGTGCTGGTGTTGGTCGAGGTGTTGCCCTGGCGTGGGTTGGGAGAACGTTCTGCGGTGGGCAGCGTAGAGCGGTTGTTGCCTGTGGTGGTGCTGTTGCCAGTACCTGTTGACGTACCTGAAGAGGTGGTGCTACGGCGTTGCTGCGAACCGAAGGTGCTGGTGTTGGTCGAGGTTGAGGTGTTGGTGTTCTTACCAGCGTTGTTCCACATGTCCTTGAGTGACTGGCCGTGGTCATTGGGGCGCTGCTGACCAAAGTCGGAGATGCCCTGTGAGTGGTTCTGCGTGCCTGGTCGTTGTCCGTAAGCGGGTGGCTGCGCGTAGGATGAGCGGTAGCCAAATCGGCCATCGTAGTAGCTCCTGGTGCCGCGGTTGTGTCCG
This sequence comes from Bacteroidaceae bacterium, assembly GCA_963639545.1. Classification (GTDB taxonomy): domain Bacteria; phylum Bacteroidota; class Bacteroidia; order Bacteroidales; family Bacteroidaceae; genus Prevotella. The sequence continues at coordinate 3,198 of CAVHUZ010000089.1, read as the reverse complement.
CCACGATAGGTAGCGTATACGCTTGGGCGCGAGTAGTAGTAGGCGTTGCTATCGTAGTAGCGGCTGTAGATGCGGTAAGCGTAGGCTCGGTTGCTCCAGTAGAGTGGCTGGTAGAAGTAGTCGTACTGTCGGTAGTAGTCATACTGGGCTGCGCTGAGGACGTAGTAGAGGTCGCTGTTACGACGTGTCCATGCTGATCCGAGGATGGTGCTCTCACCGTTTTGTTGTAGGAGGTAGTCCAGATTGATCTCATATACGGCGGCATACTGCTCATCGCTAAGGTTGAGCTCGTAGGCCATCTTATCTGAAAGGAACAGTGCTTGCTGACGTGCCTGATCCAATGGGATGGCGTAAGGTCCTGTGTTTGACGTGGTGTCGGTGTCCAGGGCGCGTAGGAGGGTCTCGCATGAGGTCATGCTCAGCATGGCTGCGAGCGCTACGGGTAAGATTAGCTTTGTGGTCTTCATCTTGTCTGAATGTTTAATAGGATGGTGATGTGTTGTTTATATCATTTCGTGTAACGGGTGTATCCTGTGTCATGTCCTTATATATAATAAGGTGTGCGTGGCTTGGGATATGCCCGTTGTTTTGTTATATGGATGCAAATGTACATCTTTTTAATGAGTTGGCTATAGGAATTTCCCCATTTTTATGTGGTGAAATGCCCCCCGCAGGGGGGGAGTAGTCTCGCTTCGCCGCATGTAGTGGGTGCAGTGTCCCTCTGCACACTAAACGAGAAAAGAGCCTGATGGGTCCGTGCCCCCGTCGCCCGCTACTTAAAGCTAAAGGCGAAGCAAGACTAAAGCCTCTGTGAGGTCGAGACTGTGGCCGCTGTGGGGTATAAAAAAACCTTGGATGATTCACATCATCTAAGGTTCCAACACTTTACTAAAACTAAATTAACCACTAAAAAAACACACTGCAAAGATACGTTTTTCGGATGATACGTGCAAGTGTTTGGTGGTGTAATAGTATGCTTTTTCGATAAATTAATGTCACTTTAACGTTTTTTGTCTAAGGAAGTAGGCGTGGACCGTTGTGTCCGTGCCTAGCTCGGGGTGGAACGAGGTGACGATCTGGTTGCCTTGCTGTGCTGCAACGACGTGTCCATCCACTGTGGCAAGGACCTTCACGCCTTCTCCGGTGCTGATGATATAGGGTGCGCGGATGAAGGTCATGGGCACTGGGTGTGGCTCATCGGCAAAGGCTGCGGTGGTGCTGAATGACCCTAGCTGTCGTCCGTAGGCGTTGCGTGCCACGCGGATGTTCATGGTGGCTAGTCGCTCTTGTCGTTCGGCGTCGAGCTGGAGGTTGGCTTCGTCGTGTAGGGCGGCGTTGTTGTCCACATCCTTGGCTAGGACGATCATGCCGGCGCAGGTGCCAAAGACGGGCATGCCTGCCTGGATAGCCTCACGCAGGGGTGTGAAGAGTCCTAATGAGTGGAGGAGCTTGAGCTGCACGGTGCTTTCTCCGCCTGGGAGGATGAGTCCGTCGGTGTGGTCACGATGTGCGAGAAAGTCGTCGAGGTTACGTATCTCGTAGGTCTGTGCGCCAAGCTGTTGTAGCATGGCGATGTGCTCAGCGAAGGCACCTTGTAGGGCGAGCACGCCTATGAGTGGTGTGCTCGCTGTGATGGGTTGGCTCATTGTCCGCGTTCCTCCATGATGAGCTGAATCTCGTCAGCGTTGATGCCTACCATTGCTTCGCCGAGGTCTTCGGAGAGCTCTGCGAGGCGTTTAGGATCGTTATAGTTGGTCACGGCTTCTACGATGGCTTTGGCGCGTTTCTCTGGGTCTCCGCTCTTGAAGATGCCGCTTCCTACGAAGACGCCTTCTGCTCCGAGTTGCATCATCAGTGCTGCGTCAGCTGGTGTGGCTACGCCGCCTGCTGCAAAGTTGACCACGGGTAGCTTGCCGTTCTCGTGTACGTAGCGTAGGAGGTCTACGGGTACGCCGAGCTGCTTTGCTTCTTCGAAGAGCTCGTCCTGGCGTAGGGTGGTGACGTGGCGCATCTGGCTCTGGATCAGACGCATGTGGCGTACGGCCTGGATGACGTCGCCTGTGCCGGGTTCGCCCTTGGTGCGTATCATCGTGGCGCCTTCTGCGATACGGCGTAATGCTTCGCCGAGGTTACGTGCGCCGCAGACGAAGGGCACCTGAAACTGGGTCTTGTCTATATGGTAGCGGTCGTCTGCTGGTGAGAGCACTTCGCTCTCGTCGATATAGTCGATCTCGATGGCTTGGAGGATCTGTGCCTCTGCGATGTGTCCGATGCGACACTTGGCCATCACGGGGATGGATACGGCTTGCTGGATGCCTTTGATCATCTTGGGGTCGCTCATACGTGACACGCCGCCTGCTGCGCGGATGTCAGCTGGGATACGTTCGAGCGCCATCACGGCACATGCACCTGCGTTCTCTGCGATACGTGCTTGCTCGGGTGTGGTGACGTCCATGATCACGCCGCCCTTGAGCATCTGCGCCAGGTTGCGGTTGAGCTCCTGACGGTTTTCTGTGTTCTGATTCATATTATTTGCTTTAATCGTTTTGTTTTAAGCGTTGCTTTTCTTTTGATTGTGTTCAACGATTACAAAGGAAAGCATTTTTTTTGAATTAATCAAACTTTTCTCCTCCTTTTTGCCCCACAGGGGCTTTAGTCTCGCTGCGCGGTCATAGACCGTTTTGTCTTGGGGTCACAGACTCTTTAGTCTTTGATAGGCATAATATGCATAATAGGCCTATTGGGCGCAGCGAGACTAAACGGTCTGTGACCGCTATTGGGCGAAGCGAGACTAAAGCCTCTGTGAGGCCGCAGCGAGACTAAACGGCCTGTGGCCGCTGTGGCCGCTGTGACCCTGAGGGGGGAGGAGATGGTCTAAAAAAGAAGAAAGGGATTTGCGTTGATCACTCAAGGCAAACCCCTAATAAAAAAAATAATAATATAGGTAGTAGGGACAATCGGGTTCGAACCGATGACCTCTGCAATGTGACTGCAGCGCTCTAAACCAGCTGGGCTATGCCCCTAATTCTTTATCCGATTACAAAAGTAATACTTTTATCTGATTCCTACAAATATTTCTTTCAGAAACGGTCACGGACCGTTTAATCTTGCTGCGCGGTCACAGACCGTTTAATCTTGCTGCGCGGTCACGGACCGTTTAATCTTGCTGCGCGGTCACAGACCGTTTAATCTTGCTGC
>CAVHUZ010000088.1:4830-9077 GCA_963639545.1 Bacteroidaceae bacterium | reverse complement strand
AGGTAGAGCTATTTACTCTTTTGATTTGTTTTGTTCTGCAAGACGTTTTTGCTTAAGGTGACGCTGTAAGGTTTGCATACATTCTCGACGTGGAATGATAACGCTGACACCATGATAGTTGATTTCTTGCTGGATAACAGATGTTATCTCATCCATATTCTTAGGTAAAGGAACCACTACTTTCAGATGTTCGTCCGATAGTCCTAAAGCACGGCAAATGGCTTCAAACTTGTTTGTTCCTGCAGAGTCTTGTCCGCCAGTCATTGCAGTCGTTAGATTGTCACTGATAATGACAGTAATATCGCTATTTTCGTTTATGGCATCTAGCAGACCAGTCATACCGCTATGAGTAAATGTGGAATCACCAATAATTGCGACAGCAGGCCATTGGCCAGCATCCGCAGCACCCTTCGCCATACCAATAGATGCACCCATATCTACACAGGCGTGAATTGCTTTGTAGGGTGGAAGAAAACCTAGCGTATAACATCCGATATCACCAAATACGCGTGCATTAGGATAGTTGAGCAACACTTTGTTGAGTGCCGTGTACACATCACGGTGTCCGCATCCTTTACAGAGTGCCGGTGGACGAGATGTGACATCTTCACATGGTGCATATGTTTCATTGCTCGGAAGGTTGAGCGCTTTCCTTACGATATCGGGTGAGAGCTCGCCTGTACGTGGCAACTCTCCAGATAGTCGGCCTTGAATATTCGTATTGCCAGGCATAATACCTTTTACCTGTTCTTCTATGAAAGGTTGTCCTTCTTCGATAATCAAAACATTCTCACAAGCAGATGTGAGTTGGCAGATGAGATTCTTAGGAAGAGGATATTGCGATATTTTTAATGTAGGATACGGGCAACCATTAGGGAAACACTCGTTTAGATAATTGTACGCGATGCCACTTGTAATAATGCCAAGGGTATGATTGTTCGCATCTTTGTAGACGTTGAATTGGCTGGATTCAGCATTTGCTTCTAGAACAGCTTGTTGATTACATACAGTGGCATAACGCTTCTTAGCAAAAGCGGGAAGCAAAACCCATTCGCTGGCTTGCGCATTATAGTTTAGTTGTAGCTCTGGCTTAGGCGCATCGGCAACATTAACTACAGCACGAGAATGTGCCATACGGGTTGTAACTCGCATTAGCACTGGCAACTTTTGAGCTTCGCTATAAGTGAAGGCATAATCCATCATGTCATAGGCTTCTTGTTGTGAACTCGGTTCAAGGATTGGTATCAGTGCGAATTTTCCATAATAACGCGAATCTTGCTCGTCTTGCGAAGAATGCATAGATGGGTCGTCTGCTACTAGTACAACAATACCACCGTTAACACCAGTAATAGCAGAGTTGACAAAAGGATCTGCGCATACATTAAGTCCCACATGTTTCATGCATACCAAAGCTCGTTTGCCCATGTATGACATGCCAAGAGCTTGTTCCATAGCCGTTTTTTCATTGGTAGCCCAATGTCGGTGAATATTCCGCTCCTTAGCTAATGGTGCTTGTTGGATATACTCCAAAATCTCTGTTGAGGGTGTGCCCGGATAAGCATAAGCTCCACTTAATCCTGCATCTAAGGCACCTTGGGCAATAGCCTCATCGCCTAAAAGTAGTTTTTTCATAAGTCTTTGTTTATATTAGATATGTTAAAGGTACTTCCTTTACAGCTTCTTCTTTAAATTAGCTAGTTACTAGCTAGAATAGGATTGGTTAAAAAGGGTAGGGGTGTTAGGGGTGAGAGGTGAGTATGATTATAGATTATCAAAAAACCATTGAGAGATTTGTCTTAAGAGATGGTTACGTGTGTTGCCACCATAGATACTATGATTGCGATTTGTGTAATAAATCTCTTTGAAATCTTTGTCGGCTTGTACCAACGCCTCTGCGTATTCAAAGGTGTTTTGAGGATGCACATTGTCGTCAGCCATGCCATGACACAATAGCAAAGCACCATGTAAGCGCTCGGCTCTATTAATAGGATTAATGGCATATCCCATGCTGTTCTCTGCGGGTGTTCTCATGTAACGCTCTGTGTATATGGTGTCGTAGTATTTCCAATTGGTTGGAGGCGCTACGGCAACACCTGCTTTAAAAGCATCACGTCCTTCGCTCATACTCATTAAAGTGCAGAATCCGCCAAAGCTCCATCCCCATATTCCGATACGAGTGCTATCTACATAAGTTTGCTGCCCGAGCCAAAGAGCAGCTTCTACTTGGTCTTTCGCTTCCAGCTCACCTAATTTTAAATAGGTACACTTCTCAAAGTCTGCTCCGCGACCACCTGTTCCTCGTCCATCAATACAAGCTACGATATAGCCGTGTTGACCTAGATAGTAGTCGAACATAGCACCATTACCCATTGATCCGATGTTCCATGAGTCAATTACCTGTTGACTTCCTGGTCCACTATATTGGTAGAGTATTACGGGGTATTTCTTATTTGGATCAAAATCTGAAGGTTTAACCATCCATCCATTCAGTTTGATGCCTTCGCTTGTAGTAAAGGAGAAAAACTCTTTCTCAGTGAGCTTGAATGGTGCTAGTTTGTTCTGCAAATCCTCGTTGTTAAGCATCTCCCTTACTTTTTTACCTTGTTGGTCACAAATGGTGTACAGATAAGGATGATTAGCATCACTCCAATTATGTAAGAAATACTTATAGTCTCCCGAGAATGTGGCAGAATTCCAACCTTCTTGTGGCGTTAGATTCGTTACCATGCCATTACTCTTTGCTACGTATACCTCACGTTGGCTAGGTGATTTTATGTCAGCTTGGAAATAAGTGTTTCCACTCTTCTCGTCATATCCATATACAGCAGTTACATCATAACTGCCCTTTTCTATCTGCTTTAACAATTTGCCGTCCTTGTCGTAAAGATACAAGTGCATATATCCATCACGGTCTGAAGGGAAAAGGATGTGATCTTTGAGGAATGTGATGTTACTCATCGCATCAGCTTGTATGTATTTGTTGCCAATTTCCTCAATGAGCTTTGTGGTAGAGGCTTTATAAGGATCAGCAGCCCAGATGGTGAGATGGTCTTGTAAGCGATTCATTGTGTAGATCACAATTCTATTAGGATCTGTTGTAGGAAGAATTCGTGGAATGTATCCATCTTCGTATTGTGACAATTGATATTGCTGTGTTTGTTTTGTCTCAAGATTGTAGGTCCACGCACTTACTTTAGCGTTATCCTGCCCAGCTTTAGGGTATTTGTAACTATAAGCGCCGGGATAATCAGAAAACTCCTCTTTCTTGGGATGTGTGCCTTCAAAGAGTTGGAGCGAGTAGGTCTTTACATCGCTTTCGTCGTATTTGATCCAACTAATGGTTTTGCTATCAGCACTCCATGCTATAGCGTTGTTGAACCCAAACTCTTCTTCGTTAACCCAGTCGGGTATACCATTGATAATTTTATTGAATACACCATCAGTAGTTATTTGAGTTTCTGTATTACCATCAGTGACAAAAATGTTATTAGCTCTTACAAAAGCTACCTTGTTGCCATCGGGGGAAAAGGTCGCTATCTGCTGAGCGCCATTGTTTGATAACGCTTTTAGCTCTTTTGTCTTGATATTGTATATGTAGCATTCGGCTGTATAAGAGCGACGATAAATACGCTCGGTATTCGTTTCAATGATAATCTTCTCGCTATTATCCGAAATTTGATAACTATCAAATCCATCTATTTTACAACCCTTAGTGTCGTTTATGTCGAATAAAGTGCCTGTTTGTTTACCAGTCTTGAATGAAAACGTTTCTATCCTTTTTTGGTCTTGCGATATTTGAGCATATTCAGAAGAACCTTTGAGCGGATTGACTCCATAAATGCGTTTAGCTGCATATTCACCGTCTGTAATCTTCTTTAGCGATATAGGCTCGGCCCCAAACGATAAAGTAGAAACTATCAGTAATGAGCACATGATAATAAAGTTTTTCATATAATGTAAATTACGATTTATTATATGTGCAAAGATATAGAAAGTTTTTTAACTTTCCAAACGTCGTTTCATTTTTTCCAAAAGTCAAAAAGTGTACCTTTACTTCAACTGGAATTGAGAAAAATCAGTATCTTTCATTAGTTCAGTGTAAGGCTTTTTGGGATGATGCTTCATGTACTTGTCTATGGCCATTACGTATTTGGTGTTATATACGTGCGTGCCAGTGATTTGATTTACAATCCATTGAACCTTACCTACGTAGAGGTCTTTTTCTATTTGTGGCCTCGCTTCGAAAT
>CAVHUZ010000088.1:0-4820 GCA_963639545.1 Bacteroidaceae bacterium | reverse complement strand
CATACTAAGTAGGTAGAATGACAAGCAGTCGGGTAGAATGTTTTCTCGATTCATCTGCTTGCGTTGGGCTTCGGTGTAATATCTCTGATATGTAGGGAAATTGACACCAAGATACTTGTCAAGTGAAATGCCAATAGTTCCGTCGCCAATGATAATACTTTGGTCTAGCGCTGATATTTGGGCATAGATATGGGGTATCTCTATCTCTGGGATATTACGTTTAAGCTTGATAAATGCAATGTTGAGGCTTTGATTGAGATCATCAATGTTTGCATATTCTGCTTCAACGGCAGCAATGAGGGTCTGTAGAGTGGTGTCTTGGTAGAATTTCAGCAGTTTGCTATTAATCTCAGGATCTGTAGCACTACCTAGCTTGATCACATCTTCTATTAAAGTTCTTGTCTCGATAGGGTAATCTGTGTTCATTTGCTGCAAAGCCGAAAAGTCACCAGTAGTTAGATAGCGATATTCCAATTGGTCATATCGCTCAATCTTAATCTGAGAGGATTTTGAGTTTTCTTCCTCTGTGTTTAGCTTTAACTGGCATGCAGTGAGCATTGCCAAGCAGATTATCAATATGTATATGTACGTTTTTGCCACTATTATCCAAATTAATCTTATTGCAAAAGTACTAATTAATATTTATTTGACCAAGATATTTGCTAAAAAAGTTTAAATTAAAGCCTTGCGGTGGACTTGATTTAATAAAACAGAGGATATACTTCTAGTTGTATATCCTCTGCTATTATGTTGTTAGCGATTTTCGAGTCGCTTTATTCTATTGGACTGATTTCCTTGATAAGGCGGTCTGCGTGTCCCCACTTATCCATCATGTATAAGACATAGCGGATGTCGACACCTATACAACGTGCTAGCTTCTTATCAAAATTGATGTCAGAAGAGAGGCTATCCCAGTTTCCATCGAAAGCCAAACCTATCAGACGACCATTTCCGTCAAACATTGGTGAGCCACTGTTACCACCAGTAATGTCGTTATTGGTAAGGAAGCAAAGCTGCATCTTGCCCGTGGTCTTATCCTGATATTTGCCATAATTACTAGCACTGAGCAGCTCTTTCATGATAGGCTCTGCCTTGTAATCCTCCACTTCGTTGCCTTTTTCCATCTTCTTGACAATGCTTGCAGCGTCTGTGTAGTAACCACTTTGGAAACCGCCAATGAGATATCCGCCTACTTGACCATATGACAGACGCATGGTAAAGTTGGCATCGCTATAGTGAGGGAGATCCATCTCCATTTGGATTTTAGCTTCACAAAGCTTCTTTTCTTGCTCGTCAACAGCATCTGTGTAAGGTTTAATGTCGTTGATGGCGGTGAGATAGCAGTCAAAGAAAAGTTCAGCACAAAGCTTCAATCCGGGATCTTTAATTTTTGTTTTTTGGTTATAGTAGTCAGCTATATCATCAGCTTTGATATGAGCTCCTTTCTTAAGAAGGGCGGTCTTACTATAGATATAGTCAACATATTTATTAAAGTCACCTTTGTATTTCTTATCCACTTCGATGTATGATGCGGGCCAATACTTTGAAGGAACATTCGCTTTGTAGTTCTTCAACATAGCTACACTCATTTCCTTGTCAAGAGCTAAGTTCCAATCGTCAGAATTATCTTCAAATTCAAAGTAGGAGTTTCCTTTTTCATCTTGTTTAGGCTCCACTTTTCCAGTAAGGATGCTGATAGCGCGTGTGAATAGTTCTGTTGATTTCCAAAACGATTCAGTCCAATAACTGATGGTACGTTTGGATTCTGCACGATTGGTGTACATTGATTCCAAAGACTTGAAGTCAACGTTGACAGTTGTATCAGTTGCGTCATGTGTACTTAGCCATTGGTTGATCTTAGCTTCGAATTCGGCCTTTTGACGAATCAATCCAATAGAGTCAATACACTTATTCATACCCATTGAATTTTTCCAATAGTTGGCGCATCCTACGTACTTGTCCTCATATTGGATACGGGTCTTCTCACTTTGATCCATATATTTCTTGAGCAAAGCTAGCTTAATGTCACGTGCCTGTACGCGTACGCTATTGTCAATATCGCGACGTTCTTTAATACCATAACTAGAAAGATAGCGGCTGGTAGAACCAGGATAACCAATAGTCATAGAGAAGTCGCCATCCTTGTATCCTTGTAAGCTAACGGGAGCCCAAGATGCTGGATGATAGGGTACGTTGTCCTCAGAATAATCTGCGGGTCCATTGGTCTTTGGGTCGGCATAGATACGGAATACAGAGAAGTCGCATGTCTGTCTTGGCCACATCCAGTTGTCCGTTTCGCCACCAAACTTACCCATCGATTTGGGCAAAGTGAATACTAAACGAACATCTCTAAATTCTTGATATGTTGTGGCATAATACTTGTTTCCTTCATAAAAGGCATCAATCTCTACATGGAAAGTTCTATCGATCTTCTGTACCGAGTCGGTTAGCACCTGATTAAGAGAGTCGATAACCTCATCGGCTGATTTATCACTATTAGCCAACAATGTGGCATTGACACGAGATGTGATGTCGTGCTGATCTTTCATGAAAGACACAAACATATTCTCATTGGGCAATTCTTCGCTATAATCTTTAGCGTAGAAGCCGTTGAGCATATAGTCGTGCTCAGTGGTAGAATGACTATTAATTGCAGAGAAACCACAATGGTGATTGGTAAAGACCAATCCATTAGGTGACACCACTACACCAGAGCAATAGCCAGAGAAGTTGACTACGCTGTTACTGATAGCGTTAGGAGCATTGAATAGCTGATCACACGGTAAGTTGAAACCTTCCGTTGTCATCATTTCATAAACAGCATCTGGAAGATTGTAGAGAGTCCACATTCCTTCATCGGCTTGTGCGCCATTGATTACGCCTAGCGCAGCAGCAAGTAATAAGGTCTTTTTCATATACTAAATATTATTCTTTATGCGGATTTTTTGATTTTGCTTAGAATTCCTTTAATTGGTAAATCACGTTTGATGATGAAAGCCATAAACAAGCCTATCATTGCAGTGTTGCCTATTAAGGCTGCCCATATCGGCCAAGATGAGTTGGTGTATTGAATGCCTGCAAATAAAATAGCAGCTAGGACGATATAAGACATGATGTCTTTGATGGGATACTGAATAGGGTAATAGCGCTGACCGCTGATATAGCTCAGAATCATACTTACGGCATAAGAGACAAATCCTGCCCATGCGCATGCCCAATAACTAAAATGCGGGATAAGCAAGATGTCTATTACAATCAGAACCACCGCTCCTATTCCAGAGAAGTAAGCTCCCCATATCGTACGATCGGTTAGCTTGTACCAAAAGCTGAGGTTGAAGAAGATACCAAACATTATCTCTGCAGCCATCACAATAGGCACAATCTCAAGTCCTTCCCAATAGCTTCTGCCTACGACATAACGTAGGATATCCATGTATCCCATCACGCAAAGGAAGGCCAATAACGTGAAGATGATATAAAACTTCATCGCTTTAGCATAGGTATCTTTGTTGTCTTTGTCACGCGACTTGCCAAAGACGAAAGGTTCATAGGCGTATCTGAAAGCTTGCGTTATCATCACCATGATCATAGCTATCTTGATACAAGCCCCATAGATGCCTAACTGCGTGCGTGCCTCAGTAGCGCTACCATCATAGACATAGGGAAAGATTATCTGTGAAGCACATTGGTTTAGTTGCCCTGCAAGCCCCATGATTAAGAGTGGCCATGTGTAAGATAACATACGCTTGCATGTAGCCCAACTTCCCTTGAATCTGAAACCACGCAGCTCCTTCCATAGCATGAGAAGGGTAGCCAATGAGCAAAACATATTGATATAGAACACCCAAACTACATCCAAAGTAAAGTTGTCATCGTATATCCCAAAGAGATTGATTCGCAGACTAGGTAAAACCAATAGATATAAGATGTTTAAAACGATATTGAAAGTGATATTGAGTATCTTCAGAGTGGCAAACTTGATGGGTCTATGCTTACATCTGAGATACGCAAAGGGGATAGCAGTGAAGGCATCGATAGCTACCGTTATATACATTATTAATATATAGATAGGTCGATCGGCATAACCTAGAACGCTAGCAATGGGCTGATGAAAGCATGCGACGATTATAGCAAATAGCAAAGAAGTGAGTCCTACTGTGCGTAGAGTGGTGGAGTAGACCGTGTCTGGGTCTTCGCCTTCCTTGCTCATGAAGCGAAAGAAAGTAGTCTCCATTCCATACGTCAGTAAGATGATGAGCAAGGCTACGTAGGCATAGACGTTGGTTATGATGCCGTATTGGCCACCTGCAGCGTTAAACTTTGCTGTTTGTATAGGTACTAACAGATAGTTGATAAATCGTGCTGCAATGGAACTAAGACCATAGATAGCTGTATCTTTTGCTAAACTCTTCAGATTCGCCATATTTAATGTTTTGATAATTCTTATTTGCAATATTATGTGGAACATCAAGAAACTACATTGCTATGAAGTAGCATCCCCCATCTAATCGCAATCGAATGTGCAAAATTACAATTAAAGACCGAAATGCCAAAACATAATCCTTTATTTCTTTTGCTCCTATATAATAACGATAAAGACAAAACGATCTTAAGAAAAAATGCTTCCTCCGTTTTTAATAATAATGGTAAAATATTGTTCGGTTAGATTATTATTTGTAAATTTGCGACCAAATAACGTTTAATTTATTAACAAAAATCAAATTACTATGGCAAAAAGACTACTCTTTAGATGCTTCATGGTGCTTGTAGCCTTGGTTTCGTGGTGTTTCATGTCAACGGCGCAAACCTATAACCTAGCA
>CAVHUZ010000087.1:4578-9127 GCA_963639545.1 Bacteroidaceae bacterium | reverse complement strand
CGGAGAAGTTTCACACGATGGTTGACCGTGACGAGAGCAACAGTCGCATGAAGGATTTCTTCGATGTTTATCAGCTCTTCACTTGCCACGACATCGACCTAGGGTTGCTGCAAGAGGCAATCATCAGTACCTTCAAGAACAGAAACACCGCATACCATGACGGGCTAAAGCTCTTCACTGACGATTTTGCCACAAATCCGACTCGCAACATTTGGTGGAAAGCGTTTCTGAAGAAGATTCGTTGGAAAGAGCAGATAGAGTTCCCTGTCGTGATGGAATGTATCAGGGAAAATCTGCAGGGATATTGGAATGCGGCAACTTTATCGTAAACCATCCTTTATCATTTCCTGTCTGTGCAATATAGTGTAAACTTCGAGAATTACAGTTGCCATGCGCTTGCTATTATACTGCTCTTGACGAATCCTATAACTATACATAATTAAAAGCAGCCTGTCTACATTGTAAATGAGACAGGCTGTGAAAGTCACGCAAAGAGCATGAACAAGATAAAAATCAATGTAACAATCTCCATACGATTGATTTCAATCTTAAAATTAGATTTAATCACCATTGTGACCTCCTCTTATTAAGATTAGTTTGATATGGGACTTCTCCCGCTAGCGAATCTATACTATACACTTAGCTGGTCATACCTGTATAGGCTGGTTACTGTCTACTCTCACACATAATTTGCAGTACCATCGACGCAAATGAGTTTAACATTTCTGGTTGTACAGAAAGACGGGCACATCTCACCACTTAATCACGATGCCTTTATTACTGGATAAAAAACGATGGTGATGAACCGTCTAAAAGACTATTTACATCATGGAGGCTTTCCTGAGGGGGCGCTGATGAAAGCCAAGAGAGACTATCTACTCAGTGTTTATCAGAAGATATATCTAGGTGACATCGTTGCTAGGAATGGTGTTTCCAATGTCTTCGGTCTGAAAGTGATGATCAAGAAAATCACAGAAAGCATCAGGCAACCAATCTCCTTCAGTCGCATTGCCAACATCATCTCTACCACTGGCACCAAACTGAGCACCACATCTGCGATCAAGTATATAGAGTTTATGGAGACCGCATGGCTCATCTGCAAAGTGACCAACATTGCCTCCAAACTAGCAGACAAGGAGAGCAACGCCAAATACTATTTCACCGACAACGGTATACTGGACCTATTCTTGTTGGATGCGGACACTGCCCTATTGGAAAATCTCGTCGCCATAAATCTGATAAGGAGATTTGGAAGAGACGATACGGTATTCTTCTACAACCAAGGGGTGAAAGTGGATTTTTATATTCCAGAGACTGAGACAGCCATCTAGGTATCTTTTTCCATCCGTGACGAAGACACCCGACGGAGAGAGATCAAAGCTCTAGAAGCCTTACCGAAAGTGTTGCCTTGCAAGCATCGCTGCATCATCACCTATGACGAGACTGACGAATGGCAACTTTCCAACTTGGGCATCGAGGTGATACCTGTGTGGAAATGGTTGCTAGAATAATTTTATCGACGTGCCACTAAAGCGGAGTTCTCTTCTTGTAATAGAGCCATCGAGCCCCGCTCATCATGTCAAATAGCATCGTACATCTGACGATCATTGCTGTTTGACATGATGGGCGGGGCTCTTTTGATGCAAAGAACAAATTGTTTTCGCGGGAAAATCAATTTATTTTTCATCGAAAATTAAATTGATTTTCTTGCCGACAACGTCCATTTGCTTCTATAAAGAAGAAGGAACGGAGATGAAAAGAAGCCTTCCTCAAGAGATGGAATGTCGGATTTTATCATTATCTTTGCATAAGATACAAAAACCAAAAGATGTGATGGACCGATTATTTCTACTTCAGTTTGCTTGCCTTATATTCATGCTCATCAATGCCTTTGCCGTTGCTGCCTCTCGTCTATACGTGAGATGGAAGAACAAACGGTATGAACAGACACGCTGGATGATCTTCACCGCCATGATAGGTTTGTCTTTGCAGTATGCCTTGCAGATGATGTTCGGCTTCCGCGCCGCCGATGATGACCTAGGAGCGGTGGTCAATATCCTCATCTACACCCCATGCTTCTCGCTCATCTCGATGGGCATATACAACATTGAGGCCACGCACGCCAAGCGAAAGAAGATGCATCTGGTCTGTGCCTCTATCTATGTCGCTATCATCGCAGCGTTTGGTATCGGTGTCAGTCAGCATCAAGGCTTGCAAGTAGGTGCTTGGCTCTATGTGATGCTCGCCCTATTCTGTGGCAACGTAGCCTATTGCATATACAAGATTCTGCGTGAAATGATTAAGCGCAGAAACATGCTGGAGACCATGGCTGCTACAGATATGTTGCCATACGTAAGGTATTCGCGTGCCAGCGTCTTCATCCTATGGATCGCAGCGCTTGTGATGCCGTTTGCCATGCTTTCCACTACATTATTATTTATAGTGGGACCATTTGCCTTGCTTGCCGTCTTGTTCTTCAACGTCACTTTTACGGCGCTCAGCAGTAGCTATACCCCCACGGAAGAACTCTTGGACAAGGAGCAAGAACGTGCCAGCGAGCCCAAGGAGCAAGATCAGCCACTCTCCGCTGAGCGCATTGCCATGATCCAGAACAGCCTTGACCAGTGGTGTGCTGAGGCTGGATATAAGGATAGCGCAGTCAACATGCTCACCCTCTCACGTACTCTGTGTATCCCAAAAGGTGAACTGACCCTGTTCTTCGAACAACGTATGCGGTCCACCTTCCGTATATGGCTTAGCGAGATTCGATTCAATGCGGCTAAGAAGATGATGCTCCAATATCCCGACTATAGCAACGACATCATCTCTGCCGAATGTGGTTTCTCCTCACGCACCTATCTGTATCGTGTGTTTAAGCAGAAGGAGGGGTGCACGCCTACCGAGTGGAGGCAAGAGCAAACCGCCAATGCTGCTTCGTAAGAAAAGGAAGAAGAATTTACCCGCTTATCGTTATAACTCCCCAAAAAGGTGTCGCATTCATGGAATGCGACACCTTTTTGGTAGGAAGTGGACACATGAACAGGTCAAAAGAGTACCTTTTCACCGAAACTTTACTTACTTTTACCAATGTGTTCAGAGCATCTACATCCTGTTATTAATATTATCACAACTCTGACACAACCTTAATATAATGAAACTATCAAAATCGAAGCAATATGAC
This sequence comes from Bacteroidaceae bacterium, assembly GCA_963639545.1. Lineage (GTDB taxonomy): Bacteria > Bacteroidota > Bacteroidia > Bacteroidales > Bacteroidaceae > Prevotella. The sequence goes on along the minus strand of CAVHUZ010000087.1, from coordinate 5,946 downwards.
AAATCATTGGACTACACGAATCAGACTACTGGTAGCAATGCTTGCAGCCGTGCTTCCTCTCTCTACAGCGAGGGCAGATGATGGTGGCAAGAAGCTTTCAGAGGCGCACGGCTGGTATGTCGGCATAGGAGGTGGAATGCCTTTCGGACTTTCCACGTTCTCTAGTTTTGGATATGACAAGACCCGCCTAGGATGGACAGCCGGCATATATGGAGGTTATCGTTTCAGCCCCGTCTTATCTGCGGAGCTCTCTGCCGGATATGGCGAGATGCGATTGGCAGCACAGGATTGTTGCGTTGATCGTCAATACTGGCTTGGCGGCGACGGCGTACGTTACAACGCTAGCGTCCTGGGCATGGACAGTTGGTCATACGCTGACCTCACGAGCCGCATCACGATGGGACAGTATGGCGCACGGGTAAACGTTAACGTCCTAGGATTGTTCCACAAGACAGCACAAAGCCGATGGCAGATAGCCCTCTCACCTCACCTATATGCGGTATCTACCAAGGCCGACGTTCAGACGATGGCTGACAATGCCGACGTGATAAAAGGCTCTACCTGCTGGCATCTAGGCTATGGCGCTGACCTGCAGATCAGCTATCAGCTCACATCGTGTCTGAACCTCGGTATATATTCGGGACTGACACGCCTCACAGGACAGCGCATAGATGGCATGCCCGAGTATCTGCATAAGAACAATTATGTATGGGAGAGTGGCATCCGTCTGGGCTTCAATCTCTCTAAGAAGCACAAGACCACCGCTGTAGAATCTACCTCCACCACTACAGAGACCTACGTACAACAGTCCACCCCCGCTCCTGTTAAGAAGGTTCAAGAGCAGCCCGCCAAGGCCAAAGCCGAGACCACCGTGGCTACATCTACGAATGATGCGCCCACAAAGGTTGCGTTCCCCACCGTCTACTTTGCCTTCAACAGTACCCAGATCCAGCCCAGCGAGCAGCAGAAGCTCTGCGATATCCTCCAGATATTGAATGAGAATCCTCGCCTCAAGGTGACGGTGACGGGATGGTGTGACACCCAAGGCAGCGTGGCGGTGAACCAACGCATCTCACGCCAACGTGCCGAAGCGGTAAAAGCTTGGCTTGTGAAGAACGGCATAGAGGATAGTCGCATCTCGACAGTGGGTAACGGAAGCGATGACACCAAGCGTGCCGCAGATGCTCGCCGCGTGGAGACTACGGACAATCATAATCAGTAACCCCATAGAAAACAAGATAAGATGAAAACAAACATAAGATTGAATATTTGGTTATGGGTGCTGCTATGCGTCCCATGCCTACTGGCCAGTTGTGACCACGATGTGCATAACGAGGAGGGCGGACTAGCCATCTCCCTCTCTTGGGC
>CAVHUZ010000087.1:0-4568 GCA_963639545.1 Bacteroidaceae bacterium | reverse complement strand
TGTCAAACTATGGATCTTCAATGCCGCTGATGGTTCGCTGGTAGAGGAGAAGCAATATGGCAGTGCTGAAGCGGTGGCTAGCCAGCGTTTCCATCTAGCCAAGGGTAGCTATCACATCCTTGCCACCACCAACCTCACCGAACCGTTCTTCATCTCTGAAGCCACTAGGACGCTAAGCAGTTGGGACAAAACGCTGATCGGCTTGAGTAGCTATGAGAACGTGAAAGCCAATGCTTATTACGGCGTAGCCAACGTGACGATAGATAATGAGAAGGCTTTCTATGTGGTGCAAGACCCGCTCAAGAACGTGCTTTCTGAGCTAACCATCGTCATTGAGGGTGTACCCCAGAGCACCGAGATGAACGGCAAGGTGCTTGATGGCGCTCAGTGTCTGTTTCCCACACTAAAGGATGGCGAGGGCGTCTATGGTCTACCGAGCACCGAACTGAGGGCGGTGAAGCTCGAGAGCGTCTTGGCAACGACGTCAACGCTGCAATCGGACGTGATCCGTCTGATGCCTACGGTCACCGGAAGTGCTTCGTCGCACATCTACCTCAATCTCTTGCTGGCCAATGGCACCTTGCAGGAGTTTGACATCACTGCACCTGCTATGAAGGCTGGCGGCAAGTATGAGCTGCGGCTAGAGTATGATCAGATGCAACCGAAGATGAATCTTGACGCGACGATCAACAACTGGAAGGACCTCAACAATGAAGTGGAAATCAAATAAACTAAAACTTATAAAAACGATTGTAAGATGAAAAAGACAACGACATTATTGGCCCTTGCACTCATGGCTGGTGCAATGGTTTCATGCAACAACGATGACGCGCCCTTGGCTAACAATGACAAGGTGGCCGTACAGCTAACCGGTGGTATCAACGTGACCACTCGTGCCGCTAATGCCAACTGGACGGCTGGTGACAAGATTGGTATCTATATGACAGAAGCAAACAGTGGTCTTACTGACAATTCTATCAGTGAGGGTGTAAGCAACGTAGCTTATCAGACGGATGGCAGCAACGCTTTTGCTCCAGTGAGTGGCGGCAAGACTATCTACTTCCCTATCGCTGGTGACGTGGACTTCTATGCCTACTATCCACTGACCACAGTGAGCGATTATAAGGTGGCGCTGAACGTGGCTGACCAAAGCAATCAAGAGGCTATCGACTTCATGTATGCCAAGACCACGGGCTGCAACAAAGCCACGCCACAGGTGACTTTGGGTTTCAACCACCAGCTTAGCAACCTCGTTTTTGAAATTCAGCCGGGTGACGGACTCTCTCAGGAAGACCTTGCCCGCCTAACTATCAAAGTGAAGGACCAAAACACCACCGCAACATACAACCTTGCTGATGGTACCATCTCCGGCGAAGGCTCTCCTGCCGACGTCACAATGCAGACCACTACCGCCGGTAAGCACTACGAGGCTATCCTGCTTCCCACCACGGAAGGGAGCAGAGTGATCGAGTTCAACCTCAACAACGGGTACGACGCACCATTCGTTTGGACAATGAGCACCGACCTCAAGGCTGGCAACAAGTATCATTACACCACCGTAAAGCTCTCTCGCACCGCTGTCGAAGTATCTGGTACCATCCAACCTTGGAATGAGCATGAGGATAGCAATGAGCATATAGCAATGTAATACCTAAAAAAATAATCGATTATGAAGACTTTTAGATTCTTATATATCGCTGCTACAGCCATGCTGTTTGCAGCTTGTGCCAATGAAGATGAGGGATTGGTGAATAACACTCCTGTAGCCGCTACCGTAAAGGCGAATATTTCCCAAACCGCAACACGTGCCACCGTCGGCAATACATGGTCTGAGAACGATGCCATAGGCGTATATGTCACTTCAGCAGGCTATACAACAGGAAACAATGTGAAATATACAACTACAGGCAACGGAAATTTCGAATCGAGTTCGCCAATTTACTTTGCAGATGCAACAGAACCCGTATCTTTCAGCGCATATTATCCGTATCAGAAGAATGTTGATGATGATGGTACTGTTAATAATTGGACTATGGGAGTCGTAGAAGATGGTGTTCCGTGTACATCTGACTTTCTCTTTGCAGCAGGTGCAACCGCCAGCAAGTCTTCCCCTCAAGTGAAATTCACTGGAGACAACAACTTCAAGCATTGCATGAGTATGCTACGGCTGACATTCTTGGCAGGCGAAGGCATTAATGCAGATGATGCGAACCTTAAAAGAAACTTAATATTAAAAAACATCTTTAAAACAGGTTCTATTAATACAAGAACAGGAGAAGTTGCGGTTTCTGGAAATAGAGAAAATTATGAATCCGATGTGGATGATAAAAGTTTGAAAGACGATGCCACCTGTGAGTTCATCCTATTTCCTCAGCCTTTGGAAAACAACAAAATGGATATAGAGCTGGAAGTAGCAGCGAATGGCACTATCAATACTTACACTACATCATTGACTTCGTCAACAAACAATGAGTTTAATGGTGGCAATATGTACACATATATAATACGTATCAACAACACTAGTATTGTTATAGAAAATGCCGACATTCAAAGATGGCAGACAATCGATGAAGGAGCTCTAGAGGCAGAACAGAAATAATAGGAATATAGGGTTAGTGGGCTTGACCGCTCACTAACTCACTAACAATTAAAACAAGATGATTATGAAGAAGACAAAACAAGATTCCTATAGCATGATGTGCATAAAAAACTTTATCTATGCAGGATTAGCCTTTATAGTTATGGGCTTTGCTGCATGTACGCAAGATGAGGATATGGCTCCAACGCTGAAAGGGCAGGAAATCAATGCCACCTTCTCTGTTGGGGGCGTGCAGACTCGTGTCAACACATTAGGATATGGTGACAGTTGGGAGGACAAAGATGAACTGAAAGTAACGATATTTACGGATTATGATCCTGGTAGTACGGCTGTTCTTTCTTTTAATAGTACAACAAACGAATGGTCTCGTACTGGAAGTTTTCGTTGGTTAGATATATTAGACGAACATACAATATTGGCAGTGTATCCATCTGACAAGGATTTTGGGAAAAATAATCTACAGTATGATTTACAGAAAGACCAAAGCAGCGAAGGTAAATTGAAAAACGCTGATCTCATAACTGGATATTGGCACGATGTTCCTCGGTTCAATTTAAGCATTCCTATGACGCATCGCATGTCTATGGTTACGATAGTATATCATGTTGGAACGGCAGATTATCCTAACATGGATATTAGTGAACCACAAGTGTATTCTAAACACACCAGCGTCTATTTTAACAGAGGCAACCAAGGACAAGGGCAATTTGTCATGAGTACACCTACTGCTAATCCAGATTGGGTAAAAGCCTGTAAGCATGACGATGATAAGTTTTCTGCAATCGTTATCCCTGGTTCATACAAAACTGACGAGATTTTCTTGAAATTCAAGATAGGAGACAAAAACTTCCAGGCAAAAATGATGTCAGATACAGACTTTAAAGAGGGCGAGTGCTACACCTATGAACTCAATGTAGGAAAAGATAAAGTTGAACTAACTCAAATCAGCGTAGATGATTTGACTGGTTGGACAAATGAAGAAGAACTCAAATAAGCAATGGAGGATATAACTATGCGCAAGATATTTCAATACATCATGTTAGCAGTCGTTACGATTGTAATGGCTTCATGTACAAGTGACATAGAAGACACAACCGCAACAACAGGCAAGAACAACGTACAGTTGGTTGTTGGTGAATTCCCTGCATTTGGAGATTCACAGACTCGTGCTATCGGTACGCCTGACGAAGGCAAGACTTCGTGGGCTGTAGGAGATGAATTGCTTCTAGAGATGAATAGCACTACTTTTGGGGCTAAGTATGCAACATTTACATATAATGGCAGTAAATGGGAACTTACAAGTGGCGAGCTGTCTTATAAAGAAGACGAAGTGCCAACCTTTCCTCATGTATATTATGCCCCTAATTACAAATGGGAATCAGGCACATTAACCTTGAAAAAAGACAAGGTTGCCGGAACGGATGAATGCTTCGACGGTTCGGCAAGTATCGCCGATAACGGCACGGCTATCAATGTGTCTTTCTCCAGTGCCGTGCGCTCCTATTCACGCCTGCGCATTGCGACGAATCTTAGTGGGAACGTTACTGTAATAGTCAGGAATTTCACTCCTGCCAACACGTCCAGCTCGATTAACGAAAGCTTTACCCTTACGCCGGATGCTAAAGGAAATGCCTATCTGTATGGTAAATTTGAGCTCTACTCATCTGTTGCAGTGAAATCAGGAGAGTACTCTTTGGTTAGCTATACTTTTACTGGCGAAACGACAAACGGCACGAGCTATGCCTTGGATGCGATAGCCATTGTGACCACCAATTTGGAGGCTACAGATATAGGGGATGCTATTAAGACGGAATTGGGAAAAGGGAAAACAGACATAAAGCTCATTCTTGCAGCTGATGCAGGGACAGACATCTTTGATGCTATTCGTAATGCTTTGAAAGATGTCACAAGTGTCAGCATCTCCCTTTCTTTGATAGGATGTACAGAAATTCCAGACAGTGGTTTGAGT
>CAVHUZ010000086.1:0-9202 GCA_963639545.1 Bacteroidaceae bacterium | reverse complement strand
GTATTGAACAATTCTTTAGACAATGTCAATTTTGTCTTATCTTCATTATAAAAAGTTTGCATACCCAAAGGATTTTGATTACATTTGTACATGAGAATGATACACCTTTATATAGGTAAGAAAATAACTACAACTTAAATTTAAATTATGATTTTAAGAACCTTATTGATTAGTGCTACATTTGTTTGTGGATTCACAACACAAGTGTACTCACAAAACGCAGCATCGCTTGACACTAAGGCGTATGCGCCATTCAATCTTGGTGAGCTCAAACCAGAAGGATGGTTGAAGGAATGGGCAAGTCGAGCAGCTCAGGGTATGACACGAAATATTGGGCGTGACTATACCGAGTTTGCAAAAGGTTGGAGCGATCCCAATCAGAATGGATGGTGGCATTACGAGCAAACCGCTTATTATACAGACGGCTTTACACGTTTGGCATACTTGCTTGATGATCCAGAACTGATGGCGCGAAGCAAGAGCGTGATGGAAGCAGTTGTTGCACGTCAAGCGCCTAACGGATATATCCATTCTAATAATAAAGAATATATTGACAAATGGGGAACAACCGAAGCTGACTATGGCCTCTATTGGAGTGAAGGCGTTTTTTGTCGTGCAGCTTTAGCGTATTATAGTGCCACGAAAGACCAGCGTGTATTGGAGATGCTCAAGAAAGTCTATGCCAAGTTCCCTCTCTTTACATTTGACACAACGCGACCTTTTGCAGGAGTAACTATGGACAATATGCGTAAACTATGTGGTGTCGAAAACATGTTTGAACTTTCTCGTATCACAGGCGATATGACTTTTGCAAATCGTGCGCTTGAGGTGCTTCGTGGATACGAGCCGGCATATATCGACTCTTGGGCACGCAATAAAGAGTTTTTACGCACAGCAATATGTCATGGCGTAAGCTTTAATGAAGGTGCGAAGTTGCCTGCAATAGCTTATATCTTTAATCATGACCCAGAATATCTTGCGGCGACTGTCAATAACTATGAGTTCTTGCAAGAAAACTCAATGCTGCCTACTGGTGTCAATTCATCCAATGAGCACCTCCATGGCATAGGCGCTTTTGAAGCAGCTGAGAGTTGCGATGTGACCGATTTTATGTGGTCTAACATTTGGTTGGCTCGTGCCACCGGAAATGCTTGTTATGGTGATCGTATAGAGCAAGACGCTTTCAATGCGCTTCCTGGCTCAGTCAACTCCACCTTTACACATTGTGTATATACACAAGCTCCTAACCGCATACCAGGTTTCCATCTACGTATTCGTGATGATGGTCAATATTACAAGGAAATGCATTGGCCCACTTGCTGTCCATCAAATATCAATCGTGCCTTGCCCAATTATATTATGAATATGGCAATGATTAATGGATTGGGTGAGATTCTTTGGCTCACTTATGGTCCTGCGCATCTTAAGACGAATGATGGCAAATATGATATTCTTTGTGAAACTGAATATCCTTTCCGTGATAACCTAACCTTCACGCTCAACACCATCCCGCAAAAGCAAGTGTTACGTTTCCGTGTACCCGCTTGGTGTACCAACCCCACCCTTCTTATCAATGGAAAAGCAGTGAAGTTTACCGTAAAAGATAGCTATATCACATTGAATAATAAGTGGAAATCAGGAGATAAAATCCAGCTATGCTTCCCTATGAAACCGAAGCTAGTTACTGGCAAAGAAAAGTTTCCTTACTTCAATGGAAAGAAAGCACCATCATGGGGTATCATGGTAGAGAATACACCTGAAATGAAACTTGATGGCTTTGTAGACCAAGGACGTTGCGCATGGGTAACATACGGACCTTTGCTATTCGCCATGTCTATGCAACAAGGTAACCGCGATCAGTTTGATATCAATGAAGAACTTTGGACCGAATATCGATATGCACTTTCTCCCCAAAGTCTAGACAACTACACCATTGATACCACGCAGGTTTGCCATCCATTCATTTGGAGCTATACGAAGGCGCCATTAACTATCAATGCCAAAGCAGAACTTGTAGATTGGAATCCTGACAAGGGTGATCCTGTCATGCCGCTAACAACACCGGCAACCATAAAGAAAGATATACCGGTGAAATTGATACCTTATGGCTTCTTAGCCTATCGTATGTCAATGTTCCCATTAGTAGACGAATAATAATTTAGCCCAAATCGGTTGCTCTACCGGTTTGGGCTAAATTATTTATAATCGTAAACGATATGTTAGAAGATTACTTATAGCAGAAAGTATTCTTCTAAGGTATACTGCAGTCGTTACTTATTTTTACTTGCTAACTCAACTGCCATTTGCTGCTGAAGCTCTTTCGCTGCGAATGCTGCTTTTTCAGCAAAATCCTCTCCGTTAGAAGCGTAGATGATACCTCGTGAAGAATTTACTAGCAAGCCGCAATCGTCAATCATTCCATATTGACACACATCGTGCAGACTGCCTCCCTGTGCTCCCACTCCTGGAACAAGTAAGAAATGTCTTGGGGCTGATTTACGAACAACCTCGAACATAGAACCTTGTGTAGCACCTACTACATACATCATGTTTTCTTCGTTTCCCCATTCTTGACTTTTCTTGAGCACTTTCTCAAACAAAGCCACACCCTCGCTATCGGTAGTGAACTGGAAGTCATGACTACCCTTGTTGCTAGTAAGAGCCAAAAGAATAACCCATTTGTGGGGATATTCCAAGAAAGGAGAAACACTGTCTTCTCCCATATATGGTGCTACCGTCAATGAGTCAATGTTGTAATGCTCGAAGAACGTGCGTGCATACATACTTGACGTATTACCTATATCACCACGCTTGGCGTCAGCAATGATAAAGTGATTAGGGTAATACTTTTGAAGGTATTTGATGGTCTTCTCAAAGGCAATCATTCCTTCAGTTCCCATACATTCGTAGAAAGCCAAATTGGGTTTATAAGCGACACAATAAGGTGCAGTAGCATCTATGATAGCTTTGTTAAAATTGAATATTGGGTCATCCGTACCAAGAAGATGTCTTGGGATACGCTTCATGTCGGTGTCAAGACCTACACATAGAAAGGTCTCTTTCTTGAAGATTTGCTCAACGAGTTGTTCTCTTGTCATAGTATATTATTTTTCGATTTCTGTGTTTGGTATATCGGGATATTGTTCTGGCGTACGACGCAAAGACACCATGCGTCGTACGAATTCTTCTGCTTGTACAACGTTATCTTTCTTATCTTCTTCCTTTTGACGTGTATATCTTATCCCCATAAGTCAAAAAGTTATGCCTGTTATAGTTCAGATTCCTTGAGTTTCTCTGCGTTCTCTGCTACCGTCAATGCATCAATAACTGGTTGAATATTGCCACCGAGAAATCCTTGCAAATCATGGGTGGTAAATCCTATACGGTGATCAGTGACACGACCTTGTGGAAAGTTGTAGGTTCTGATCTTCGCAGAACGGTCACCAGTTGATACCAAACTCTTACGACGACTAGATATGTCATCGATATACTTCTGATGTTCGTGATCGTATATATAGGTATACAATCGGCTTAAAGCACGCTCTTTGTTCTTAGGCTGGTCGCGTGTTTCGGTACATTCGATAAGAATCTCCTCCACTTCACCAGTATTAGGGTTCTTCCAAGGGTATCTCAAGCGTACACCCGACTCCACCTTGTTGACGTTCTGTCCTCCGGCACCACTTGAGCGGAATGTATCCCACTTGATATCTCCTTCGTTGATATTCACTTCAAACTTGTCAGCCTCAGGAAGAACCGCAACCGTTGCAGCGGATGTCTGCATACGTCCGTTAGATTCAGTTACAGGTACACGCTGCACACGATGCACACCACTTTCGTATTTAAGAATACCATAGACATTATCTCCGCTTACAGCAAAATCGATTTCTTTGTATCCTCCAACGGCTCCTTCTGATGCATCCGTCACGCTGAGTTGCCACCCTTTACTATCACAGTAACGTTTGTACATATTGAATAAGTCACCTGCAAATAGACAAGCTTCATCACCACCTGTACCAGCTCTGATTTCCATCTGCACGTTCTTGGCATCTTCAGGATCTTTGGGCACTAAGGCTATCTTTATTTCCTCTTCTAGTTGGGGCAAGTAAGCTTCCGACTGAGCAAGCTCTTCGCGAGCCATCTCCTTCATATCAGGATCAGATTCGTTCATTATGATATCCTTGGCTTCATTGATAGAGTTGAGGCAATCAATATATTTTTTACGCGCCTTCATGATATCCTCAAGGTCTTTATACTCCTTTGTCAGTTTCACATATCGTTGCTGATCCGCAATGACAGAAGGGTCAGTGATCAATGTTGAAACCTCTTCGAAACGAGCTTCAAGACCATCAAGCTTTTGCAGTATATGATTCATTCCTATGATTTATTTCTTTAATAATCAATAATATAATAGTTCTTGGTTAATATAAAGATTCAACGAGGCATTAGTAGTTAAACTCTCCGTACTCACTCTTGATACATAGTGAGCGTGGTCCTTCTTCTATATGACCCACCACCTGAGCGTCAATGCCATAGCTCTGACTGATAGCAATGACTTTCTCTGCCACCTCGGGACGGACATAAATTTCCATTCTGTGACCCATGTTAAATACTTGGTACATTTCTTTCCAATCGGTCTGAGAACAGTCATGAATGATACGGAACAATGGAGGAACAGGGAACATATTGTCTTTTATCACTCGACAATTGTCTCCCACGAAGTGCATCACCTTGGTCTGTGCTCCACCAGTGCAATGGATCATACCATGAATCTCAGGACGTAGTTCGTCAAGCATCTTTTTGATTACAGGAGCATAGGTTCTTGTAGGAGAAAGCACCAATTCGCCAGCATTGACGGACACACCGCTAAGTGTTTCGGTGAGCTGATATTTGCCGCTATACACCAGTTCATCGGGCACAGCATGATCAAAACTTTCAGGATATTTGGTTGCAAGATATTTAGCAAAGACGTCATGACGGGCAGAGGTAAGTCCATTGCTACCCATACCGCCATTGTAACGATGCTCGTATGTAGCTTGTCCTGTGCTACTCAATCCCACGATTACATCACCTGGAACGATATTGGCATTGTTGATTACATCCTTGCGCTTCATGCGACATGTCACTGTAGAGTCAACAATGATGGTACGCACCAAGTCGCCTACGTCAGCAGTCTCACCACCAGTAGGCCAAATACCAATTCCCATCTCGCGAAGCTCTTGAAGCAACTCGTCAGTGCCATTGATGATGGCAGATATAACCTCACCTGGAACCAACATCTTGTTACGACCGATTGTGCTTGAAACCAAGATGTTGTCAACAGCACCTACACAAAGTAAGTCGTCTGTGTTCATCACGATTGCGTCCTGTGCAATGCCCTTCCAAACGCTCAAATCACCAGTTTCCTTCCAGTACATGTAAGCCAAACTCGACTTTGTACCTGCGCCATCTGCATGCATGATGTTGCAATATTCTGGATCATTTCCTAATACGTCAGGAATGATTTTGCAAAAGGCCTGAGGAAAGATACCTTTGTCAATGTTCTTGATAGCGTTGTGTACATCTTCTTTTGCAGCACTCACACCACGCATCATATATCTATTGTTCATATCTTCTTATTAATGTTTAAGGATAAATATTATTATTCTATTTGTGATTACTCTTCGCCATTCCAAAAGTCCCATGAAGCGAATGCTTGTAGCAAAAGCATCTCCAGTCCATTCTTTACCGTTGCTCCATGTGCGGCACCCTTTTTCATAAACATCGTGTTATCGGGATTGTATAACAAATCGTAAAGCAACGTATGCGAATCCATAGCTTCATAAGGTAGCTGTGGACAGTTCTCTACATTGGGATACATACCCACGGGAGTGCAATTGACAATAACGTTATACTCCTTAACAGTATCAGGTGTCACTTCTTCGTATGTCAGACAATTAGGCTTCTTAGTACGTGAAACAAACACAGATTCCAATCCAAGAGAACGAAGTCCATAATGAATAGCCTTAGATGCCCCACCTGTTCCTAAGATTAAGGCTTTGTGATGATAACGTTCTATTAAAGGCTCTATACTTTTGGTAAATCCGATGACATCACTATTAAATCCTTTTAAGATTGTTTTGTTCTTTTGATGGGTGATTCGGATTACATTCACTGCACCGATAGCTTTAGCCTCAGGACTAAGTTCGTCTAGATATTGAATCACTTGCTCTTTGTATGGGCAGGTAACGTTCAATCCTCTAAGATCCGTATTCGTATCCAATATCTCCGTAAGATTTTCTATTCTAGGAATCTCAAAGTTGATATATGCCGCATCAATCTTCTCGTTCTCAAACTTCTCGTTGAAATAACCAATCGAGAATGAGTGTCCTAACGGGTAACCGATTAATCCATACTTATCCATAATGTATACTGTGTATTGGCGTTATGACTTATTTGTTTGCTATATATAGAGTACAGATGCCAAAGGTAAGACGTCGGAAATTGCTTTGTCTGAATCCTATTTCTTTAAACAATTTTACCATAGTTTCCCCTTGTGGAAAGGCTTCTATTGTTTTGTTAAGGTAGGAATAAGCACTGGCATCCTTAGAGATCAATTTTCCATAATATGGAAGTATCGTGCGTGAATAGATTCGGAATAGCTGCTTCATCGGAAAAGAGACGGGGGTGGTGAGCTCGATGATGCATAGTTGTCCTCCGGGTTTGAGTACACGATACATTTCGGATAACCCTTTCTTTAAATCTTGGAAGTTGCGTATTCCAAATGCAGCCATCACTGCGTCAAATGTATGTTCGGGAAAAGATAGGTTGAGACAATCATCCTTCTGAAAACGAATGACATCATCTAGCTGGGCTTGCTTCACCTTCTCTTTACCAATCTTCATCATTCCCATAGAGATGTCCACTCCGATGAGTTGTTGTGGATGCAAAGATTTAGCTGCTTGGATAGCAAAGTCGCCCGTACCTGTTGCCACATCTAGAATGTATTGTGGTTTTAAGGGTATCATTTGCTTGATAGCCTGTTTACGCCAATACTTATCTATATCCCATGACAAACGATGGTTTAAGGTGTCATAGGTAGGGGCGATGTTATCAAACATCTCCTCTACCTGTTTGCCTTTTTCTCCTTTATGATAAGGATTAATCTTTTCCTGTTCGAACATAGAAATCTTACTTTCTAGTAGCAAGATATTGTTTTACATTATTTTCGATACGTTCAGCGATATCACCTTCTTCGGTTGCTTTGTTGAAGGTCTCGCCTGTGATATGCTCATATAGCTCGATGTATCTGTTGCTGATGCTTTCAGCAAACTCATCTGTGATTTCGGGCATCGTTTGTCCAGGCTCATTCATGAAGTTGTGATCGATAAGCCATTGACGAACAAACTCTTTAGAAAGCTGCTTCTGAGGCTCTCCCTTGGCAAACTTCTCCTCATAACCATCAGCGTAGAAATATCGACTTGAGTCAGGTGTGTGAATCTCGTCAATCAGATATACTTTTCCATCGCGTTTGCCAAACTCATATTTCGTATCTACAAGAATCAAGCCGTGCTTAGCTGCCACCTCTTGGCCACGGGCAAAGAGCTTGCGGGTGTAGTCTTCCATTACTTTGTAGTCTTCCTCGCTAACAATACCTTGGCTGATGATCTCTTCGCGTGAGATGTTCATGTCATGACCTTCATCAGCTTTGGTCGTTGGAGTAATGATTGGCTCTGGGAAACGTTGATTTTCCTTCATTCCGTCAGGAAGCTTTACGCCACAAATCTCACGGCAACCATTCTTATATTCTCTCCATGCCGAACCAGTAAGAATACCACGAATAATCATTTCTACTCTGAAACCTTCACATTTCAACCCCACTGTAACCATTGGGTCAGGAGTTGCCAATTTCCAGTTAGGACAGATGTCCGTTGTGAGATCTAGGAACTTTGCAGCAATCTGATTGAGCACTTGTCCTTTGAACGGTATTCCTTTGGGCAATACAACATCAAATGCTGAGATGCGGTCGGTTGCAACCATTACCATTAGGTCGTCGTTAATGTCATAAACATCACGCACTTTACCATGATACACGTTTTTTTGTCCATCAAAATGGAAATCAGTCTTTGTTAAAGCTTTCATTGGTTATTATTGTTTTGTAGTTTCGTTTGTTCTTGTTCCTTGTCATATGCTTCGTAAGCATTCACAATGCGCGTCACCAACTTGTGTCTGACGATGTCCTTCTTGCCTAGTTCGACAACTCCAATACCTGGTATATCACGCAGGATGGATAGTGCTTGGCGTAATCCACATCTTTGTCCATGTGGCAAATCAATCTGAGTTAAATCACCCGTGATGATCATCTTGGTGTTCCATCCCATTCGCGTCAGAAACATTCGTATCTGTTGTGGTGTGGTATTTTGTGCTTCGTCTAGAATCACCACGGCATCACTTAGCGTTCGACCACGCATGAAAGCGAGAGGAGCTATCTGAATGATGTTTTTATCCATCATATCTTGAAGCCGTGTCTGAGGCAACATATCTTCCAAAGCATCATACAGAGGTTGCAAGTAGGGGTCTATCTTGTCCTTCATGTCGCCTGGCAAAAAACCTAATTTCTCTCCTGCTTCAACGGCAGGACGGGAGAGGATGATCTTTTTCGCCGTCTTCTCTTTCAATGCTTTTACAGCTAAGGCAATGCTGAGATAGGTCTTTCCAGTTCCCGCGGGCCCTACTGCGAATACCATATCATTGGTCTGATAGGCGTCAACGAGTTGCTGCTGATGTTCGCTTCTTGGCTTTATAGGTCGTCCTGTAATGGTATAAGCCACAACCCCTTTTACGGCGTCAGCATGCGTACGTTCACCCTTTACTATATCTAGGATATCCTCTTCAGTTATCTTGTTGTATTTCAGCACATGTCTGCGCATCGTTTCGATATGTTCTTCAAATGATGCGAGTTCTTCCTCGTCACCAAGAACACGGAGAATATTATCTCTTGCAACAATCCTCATCTTGGGATAAAGCGATTTAATCATCTGTAGATGACTATTGCCTACCCCATAAAACATCACAGGATCAATATCTTCAAGTATTATATGCTTTTCTATCAAGATACGACTTTTATATTTGCTGCAAAGTTACGGTATTTTTTTTATATTCTCTACAATTTCGAAATGTATTTCAATTCTGAATTCCATGATAATTACAAAAACTTTGTATTACT
>CAVHUZ010000085.1:0-9303 GCA_963639545.1 Bacteroidaceae bacterium | reverse complement strand
GTATACCACTGAGTAAGCTAACAAACTGTTGATTACTCCTTGCAAATCGCGCACACTGCCATTGGCCGTTTGAGCAATGAAACGTATCACATCCTCGGGTATGGTGAGACCATCGCGCTTGATCTTGTTGTGCAATATATCAACGCAAAGTTCTACATTGGGTTTCTCGAGCTCTGCTATCAGACCGCAAGCAAATCGCGTCAGCAATCGTTCGTTCATCCCTTTCAGATCCACAGGAGGACGGTCAGATGCCAAGATGATACGTTTGCCATTGCGGAAGAGATGGTTGAAGATGTGGAAGAAGGTATCCTGCGTCTTCGTTGCTGTGGCCCACTCTTGGATATCATCCACGATGAGAACATCAATGGTCTGATAGAAATGGATAAAATCGTTGGTTGTGTTATGCAAAACCGAGTTGGTGTACTGCACTTGGAATAGGCGTGCTGAGATATAAAGCACTCGTTTCTGCGGATAGAGCTGCTTGGTGCGCAAGCCAATCGCATTGATCAAGTGAGACTTACCACATCCAGAAGGACCATATATGAACATTGGGTTAAACTGGGTGGTATTGGGATGCTCAGCAATTGACAATCCGATGGAGCGTGGAAGCTTGTTGCTATTACCTTCAATGTAGTTGTTGAACGACTTATGAGGGTCAAGCTGAGGATCGAGATCCTGTGGCGCTGCATCAAGCGTTGTAGGCGACTGGTTAGCTCTAGAGGTTGGACGCTGAGTGCTTACCGCCTCTTCGTTTTCGCCTTGAACCACCTGCGTAAGATGATTAGCGCCATCCGTAACAACACGATAATTGAGTCTTACCTCGTTACCAAATACGCGAGCCAACACCTTCTTAAGCAAATCTACATAGTTTTCCTCTAGATACTCATACACAAAGGCGCTGGGTACCTGTACCAACACGGTCTTTGTATCGGCTGTATACGATTCAAAGACAATGGGCTGAAACCATGTTTTATATTGCTGCGCAGTGACATTGTCGTGTATCAGTTTGAGACACTCAGTCCAAAGCGCACGAGGGTTATTCTCCATTAAATGTTAAGAAGTTATAAGAACTCGGATTATTACATTACGCTTTTAGCAGTGCAAAGTTACAAAAAAAAGTTGATAGGTTAAGCACTGCGCATCTATTATTTATCATCGGCAGCTTCGTAACATTCACAGTACTCGGCATTTGGCCAACAAGACCACAAATCTTAACAAATCATTACATATCAATCAGTTAGCTATCCTCACTGCAGTATCATTTAAGTAAACAACATGTAATGTACATTTCTCAGTGAAACATTCTTCAAAAGCATGCAAACTAATTGATTTACAAACATGTTACAAAAGCCAAAAAAGCCGTGAAACAATCGTGTTATTATTTAGACTTTATTTAAATAGACTTTTTCTTTTATCCTTGTTAATATCTTAACAAAACATATAATAATCATCGTTGGATATCCACAACAACCATATACCTATGTCACATTGGAAAGAGTAGAAACCGAAAGAAAGGGGGTTAGTTCTAGGGAGAGGTGTTTTGGAAAATCAACGTTTAATGTCTAACTTTGCAGCAAACCAACGACGCACGGGCATATCATAGAAACGAAGACAGCCCCAAGCCACGAGCACACTTACCAAGCAAGTAAGCAACGCCACCGGCCATGCCTCAGCAAGGGTGTAGATGTGCTTCTTGATGAGCCAAGAGTAGAACAGATACATGAAAGGATAATGCACGATGTACAACGGAAAGGATAAATCACCTAGCAGATTGCACACCCGATGACTCCACTTATCTGGGGTTTCGCCCGATGCTGCAAACCATACAAGCAAAGGGAACAGCACTATGATGCAGAATGCCTCGTACATTCCGTTGACGTTTACACCCGACACCTTATTTATATAAGGCACATGAAATGCGACCAAGAGTACCAGTGAGCACCACCAAAAAGCACCGCGCACCTTCACTTTTCGGAACACACGTGATAGAAGCATACCCATTGCAAATGGGAAGAGCATTCGTAGCAAACCACCACAAAGGTTGAGTGTATCGATAGTCCAGCCTACGCCAAACATTCCGTAGCCTGTAGGATCGTTTATGGTAAACCATGCTAGTAACACGCCGAGCATCGTTACTAGCACTGCCAAAGCTTTGGTAGAAAGTCGGTGGAGCCATAAGGCATAGAGGAAGTTGCCGATATACTCGAAGAATAGAGACCAAGCTGGTCCGTTAAGGGGGAACATCTCACCATTGCCACGCACCTCATAGATGCAACCAGGTACTGCGGGGATAAAGAAACAAGCACAAAGCAAGGCTAGCATCACTGCGGAAAGAGCCACGTGCGTACCATCCCACTGCACAGAACCTTGTATAACATACATCACTACACCAATCACCGCCCCAACAATCACCATGGGATGTAAGCGAATAAGGCGTCGCTTGAAGAACGCACCGAGCGTAAGCGTCTTCCCTACCCTATCGTCATAGGCATAGCCTATCACAAAACCAGACAATAAGAAGAAGAAATCGACCGCCAAATAGCCATGATTGACAACCGTAATCGTTGGCGCTCCGGAAGCAAACTGAAACCCTTCAAAGATGTGATACCATACCACTAGCAATGCAGCCACGCCACGCAGTCCGTCTAGAAGGTTATAGTGGGGCTTGCTATCGGCAAACACCGAACTGCTTCTTACGTAGGGTGACATGCTGCAAAAACTATGGATGGCTGTTTTGTGCCGTACTTTTAGAATCGTCTTAAGGAAAATTCCACCTTATTTATCCTTACGTCCGAAGAGCGAGAAGTGAACGTAACGCTTAGGATGAGCCTTGAGATTGATTAGCAAACTGTCCGCATCACGCATCGTGTTGTTAAGATTATTATACAAGCCAGGATCGTTCATCAGTAGTCCCAATGACCCTTCGTTGCTATTAAGCTTCTCTGTCAAGGTGTTGATATGCGTGAGCGTGGTGTTGACTTTATTCATCGTAGCTGCCAAATCTACAGCTTCCACCTTATTATTAAGTGTTCCGATCAGTCCGTTAGCCCCTTTGAGGGCTTGACGAGCATCGGTAATACCACCATTAGCATTAACCATCAAGCCATCTGCATGGCCTAGCACACCATTAAGCTGATGTGAGAGTGCGGGCAGTTCTTGGTTCAGACTAGCCAACAAAGTGTTGAGTTGCTTTGTAGAAACGGTAAGGTCGTCAGTGATCTTATTGACGTTATGCAGTGACGCAGCAATCGAAGGATCAGCCAAAAGCACGTTCAAGCTATGCATAATACTATCTAGCTTAGGTAGCATTTTCTGCACATCGGGTACCATGTCTTTGACCTTTCCCAGTGCGCCATCATCCACACGACCTTCTATTATGCCGTTAGGAGCAAGCATCTGCTCACTGTTTCCTAAGGTCAAGTCGACCTGTACGTTACCCATCAAGTCGCTGGATATCGCAGCCGTCGTACCCTCAGGGATAGCCATATCCTTCTGTATGTTGGCTAACACCGTGATGTCACCAGGCTTCTTGTAGTTGTATTCCACACTCTTCACTGATCCCACCTTGTATCCATTGGCATAAATGGGACTGGAAGTGGTAAGTCCTGAGATGTTGGAAAACTTCATTTGGTAGACCGTTTCAGAAGCGAAGAGGTTTAAGCCTTTAAGAAACTGCATTCCAAAGAACAAGATGACAATACCCAAGATTGCCACCAGAGCTATTTTCACTTCATTGCTTAGTACTTTCTTCATAATTGTTCAGTGATTGATGAGCGTATCATTTACCTTTCTTAGCGTTCTTAACAAATGCGGCAATGGCGAGCGATGTATTCATCTTCTGCGTGCCATTAAAGGCTATGACAAACGACTCGGGAAAATCTTTTGTTAGTTTTTTCTTTAATCGAACGATTTCATTATAGTCAGTAGAAGCCCCGATGGTATACTTATATGTATTGCCATCTTGGTAGAAATCTACATCATCGTGTCCCTTAAACTGCTCACTACCTGGACGCAAGCGCCTATTGATAGCAAAGATTTGCACCTTAAACGTTGGCACTACACCTTCTATCGACTCCTGAATAGCCGCTTGCGTGTTGGCTGATTGCGTCGTTTGCACTGCTTGGGTTGCAGGTTTGGGCGTAGAAGCAACGGGAGTTGACGTCTTAGGAACTGCATTTTGAGTGGCAGGCTTGGTGTTCTGTGAAGCAGGCTTTGAGGTTGTGACATTGGCTTGGGGGGCGGGCTTTGCTTTAGCTGTTGAGCTATTAGGAGTTTTCTTAACCGCCGTGTTTGGCTTTGCAGCATTGTTGCTAGTTGTCGTAGTTACGGTTTTGTTAGCTTGCAGAGGCTTCACCGGTGTCACGGTCTGCTTCGGCGCAGCGGCAGCTGAATTCACACGCACTGGCTTATCATTGGTTGGGACCGTCGCATGCTTATCATACTGTTTCCGATAGCTAACAAATGCCTTGTAGATAGCGTTAGCCATCTGATCAGGACCAGTGCTACTATTAAGGAAATCCTCCTCATCGGGAGTGGTGATAAAGCCTAGCTCTATCAAGCAACTGGGCATTGAGGTCTCGCGTAGCACCAAGAAACCAGCCTGATGCACGCCCTTATCCAAGCGGCCGACAGTGCCGCAGACGCTCTTCTGAATCATACGAGCCAGTTCCACGCTCTTTTCCATGTTGGCACTTTGGATAAACTCGAACATGATATAGCTTTCGGAAGAGTTTGGATCAAAGTCGTGATAGGTCTGCTTGTAATCCGTCTCCATTGAGATAACCGAGTTTTCACGCATAGCAACGTCAAGATTATCCTTCTGTCGGTGCATACCGAGGGTGTATACTTGGAATCCTCGTGTTGTATGACCAGCTGCAACGGCATTGGTATGCACCGAAACAAACAAGTCGGCCTTATTGCGATTGGCGATATTAGCACGTTCATGAAGCGGGATAAACACGTCGGTGGTACGCGTATAGACCACCTTCACATCTGGACAATTGCGTTCGACATATTGTCCAAAGAGCATGGCTACCTTGAGATTGATATCTTTTTCTTGCGAATATGCGCCACAAGCGCCGGTATCATGTCCACCATGACCAGCGTCTACGACAAGAGTGAATCGTTTCTCATTGCTTGCGGCAAAGGCGATAACTGCACAAAAGAATAACAATAATACTGTGAACGTTCTTCGCATATCTTGGGCAAAGTTACTAATTTTGGGTTGAAAACTTATTGTTTGCTATCAGTTTTTTGATTAATTACATGGATTTGGACGCCTGCTCCAGCACATTCGGCTCCCATAGGGGGATTCTGCTTCATCACATCCACATCCAAAGCTTCGGTCAGTGGATAACGCTTGATAACATGATGGGCTATCTGATAAGCCACACTCTCAAGCAGTTGTGCTTTCTGCGCCATCACTTCCGCCACCACTTGGTACACCGTAGCATAATTGATAGTATCTTCCACGTCGTCGCTTACCATTGCTGCCTCAAAGGGATAATCGATTGCCAGACTGACGATATAATCGTTACCGACTATCTGTTCTTGCGCTCCCACACCTATGTAAGCATGAAACTGTAGATTCTTGATATATACTTTGCGTGACGTTATCTGTATCATTAAGAGGTAAAAATATCTTTATTGTTTATGTGAATCAGCTAAAATAATAGTTATTCGGACAGGTTGGCGCCGCAGTGTCGGCAGTTCATACTACCTTCTTGATACACCAAGGTCTCGTTACCGCATACGGGGCACCTCTGACCAGGGGCTTTGGTGCCATTACCAATATACTTTTTCAAAGCGCGTTCCACGCCCGTTTTCCAAGTATTGATGCTTTCGTTCTTGAGCGAAAGCGAACCTACAAGCTTGATAACGTGCTGTATGGGCATACGATAGCGCAAGACGCCCGATATAAGTTTGGCATAATTCCAGTACTCGGGATTGAATTTCTCTGACAATCCCTCCACTGTGGTCTTATAGCCTCGCTTGTTAGAGAACTGAAAATCGTACCGGTGACTGCCGTCAGGATTGGTCTGACGGATGATCTTTCCCTTGGTGACGGTCTTAGGAAGGGCTATTCCCTCTTCATCATCTTGCAATCCGGTGAATATCTCATATGGTCTGCCATCAAGCAAACCCACAAATGCCACCCATTTCTCTTTATTATTTTGAAATCGAACCACGTCGCAGACCAACTCCTTTGGCCTATTCTCCATCACCAAAGGTGAGGCACCACCCATAAGATGATGCTGTGTGAGCAAACGTTGGCTTACCACATGAGCTTCAACAAAAGCCAAAGCGTTCTCACGGTCCTTGCTCGAGGTAGACAAGAAGACGTCTGCCTGACTGCCATCGCGATAGATCACGCATGTCTTACAGCCCGTATGCCATGCCGACAGGACCACTTGGGATATCGTTTGCTCGTCGGCTGTTGTTGGAAGATAGATCGTTGCCGAGACCGACTGGTCCGTCCATTGTTGAATAACACCTTGTAGCTGTACCTTGCGAAGCGGATCTACCTCTTGCTGCGTAGACCCATGATAGGGCGACTGGTCTATTACTTGTTGCAACGTTTCTTGCGTAAACTTCACATTAGTATCCATTCCGCTGACCTCCATCCAATGACGGAAGGGCCGATGATACACTATGCGCTCTGCGTATGCGTCACCCACCTCGTCGATATAGTCGGCATGCACACCCACCATGTCCTGAGTAATCAAAAAGCGATGGATGTAAGCCGGCACCACTATGGGTTCGATACCATACGTTGTCTGCGCCAAGACCGATGCGTTGCCTGTCGGCGACACGGACAGACATGCCAAGTTGCGACGTCCCACATGCTTCATCTCTTGATAAAGGTCGGGCGCAGCCTCACGCAGACGTAAGATAAAGGCGTTCTGCTCTTCTCGTTCAGAATCATAAACATCAAACTTTCCACGTTCCTTGGCTAAACTGATTGTGGCACGATAAGCCTCAATAGCCAACGTGCGATACACTTTCTCAGCACAAGATTGTGCTTGATCGCTATCATAAGACAGCTGGAGCGCAGCGAACATATCAGCTAGCGCCGTAGTGCCGAGTCCCACCTTGCGATAGGTCAGAGCTTTCTGCTTGATCTTTTCCCAAAGGTGATACTCGGCTTCTTTGGCTTCATGACCTTCGGGCGAATGCTGAATCTTGTCCAGCAAAGCGTCAAACTTTTCTATATTGATATCCACCATATCGTCAAGCATACGCATTGCGATGGCGATATGGGCGGTGAAGAGATTCCAATCAAACTCTGCCTCGGTTGTAAACGGATGATTGACATAGCTATAAAGGTTGAGATACAACGTAGGACAAGTGTCATAGTTGTCTTGAGGCACACATCCATAAGGCGAAGCGCTCACGCTCTGTCCTTTGCTATCTACATAGCAACCCTCCAAACTGCTACGTTCTATCGTGTCGGCAAACAATACTGAAGGTTCAGAGACGCTCCATATCTCGTGTGCAAGACGCTCCATCTGCTTGCGTGCAGACGCTTCCCTCTCCTGGGAGGGTTGTTCATCATGCACAGGAAACTGCTTCTTGAAACGTCGATCGCGCTCAGCAGCTGCAAAGAAACTATCCGGAGCACTCACCGCAAGGCGTGTTCCCCACACGTTGCCGCCACCGCTCTTGGCCGAGATAAACGAGTCGCTATCGGGATGGGTCAGCGATGCCGTCAGCATCAACGCACCACGATGGCCCACCTGAGCCACTTCGCGAGCCGAATGACTATATCGTTCCATGAACGGAACAAGCCCCGTGGAGGTCAAGGCGGCATTGTTGACCTCGCTTCCATTAGGGCGAATGCTGCTGAGATCGTGCCCCACGCCACCACGACGCTTCATCAACTGCACCTGTTCCTCGTCGATGCGCATGATAGCGCCATATGAGTCGCTATTGCCCTCAAGGCCTATCACATAGCTATTGGACAACGGACTATGGCTGAAAGCATTGCCTAGGCTCTGCATCTCGCTTCCTGAAAGGATGGCGTAGCGAAATCCTTCCAGCAACGTTTTCATATCCTCGCCACTTGTCGGTTGTGGATAGCGTTGCTCTATCCGCTGTATCTCGGCGGTGATACGAGCAAACATATCAGCAGGCGACTGCTCATAAAGATTTCCGTCCCTATCCTTCTTCGCATAATGTTTGATCCATATAGCAGAAGCAAGCGCATTGCCTTCAAAGTAGGCTTGCGTCTCTTGTTCCACGTCCACTAAGGGGTAAGATTGCATTTCATCCATAAGAAGCGACTATTTGCTTATTTTGTTGCGAAGATACAAATTCTTTTCCACTCTATGAAAAGTTTTTATTAAAACAATCTCTTCGTGCTTTCCAATTATATTCGTACATTTGCATAAACTCCGTTATGCCCCAATCATCTTATCTCGACGAAGCATCCATCGAGGATGCGACTCATTATTCATCATTTATATCCTAGATATGGAAATCAAAAACCGCAAAACCATCCGTAAATACGCAGACCGTCCAGTAAGCAACGACCTATTGCTCCGACTGCTAGAAGAAGCCGAGCATACACCCACCATGGGCAATCTACAGCTATATAGCGTCATCATCACGCGTGACAACGACAAGAAACAACAGCTAGCTCCAGCCCACTTCAATCAGCCCATGATCACTAGTGCCCCCGTGGTGCTGACGTTTTGCGCTGACACAAGGCGCACCACGCTATGGGCAGAGGCTCGCAAAGGTCATCCTGGGTACGACAATCTGTTGTCGTTCCTCAACGCAGCCACTGACGCCTTGCTCTATTGTCAGTCCTTCTGCAACCTTGCCGAACAAGAAGGCCTAGGCACTTGCTTCCTCGGCACTACGGTCTACCAACCCCAATCCATCATCAAGACGCTGCAGCTACCACGCCTTGTGATGCCCGTGGCAACCATCACGCTAGGTTGGCCCGACGAGAGTCCCACCTTGCAAGACCGCTTACCCCTTGAAGGCATCATCCATCAAGAGACCTATACCGACTATACCACGGAGCGCATCGACACCTTCTACCACACCAAGGAACAGCTAGAAGAGAACCGCCACTTTGTGGAAATCAATCACAAGGAGACATTGGCACAAATCTTCACGGACATCCGATATACCAAGAAAGATAATATCGCCATGTCAGACAACCTTGTCGAATGCTTAGAACAGCAAGGGTTTTTATCCGAAATGTAAACAATCAGTCAAAGAAAATGCACCTTCTAAAGGTGACGAAATAGAATCGGGAAGCACACTTTAGCTTCGTTATAATTCCCATAACAC
>CAVHUZ010000084.1:0-9491 GCA_963639545.1 Bacteroidaceae bacterium | reverse complement strand
CCTTAACTCTTACGTTGTCAGCACAAAATGCGTCAGAAGCAAAGAAGGTGTTGGATAAGACCGCAGCCGTTGTGAATCATAAAGGCGGCGCATCGGCTCATTTCACGATATCTAGTGGAAAGACTGGCAATGCTTCGGGCGATATCTCTATAAAGGGTAATAAGTTTTATGCTTCGACGGGCAGTGCACGTGTATGGTACAATGGTAAGACGCAGTGGAGCTATCTTCAGTCTACTGGCGAGGTAAACGTCAGCACCCCTAACGAATCGCAGAAGATTCAGATGAACCCTTATAGTTTTGTGAGCTTGTATAAGTCAGGCTATAGATTGTCAATGACAAAGCAAGGGGCCAACTACCAGGTGCATCTAAAAGCCATTCATCCCGCGCGTTCTATACAAGAGATGTATGTTACGGTTTCGGCCAACTATCAACCCAAGCAGATAAAGGTAAAACAAGGAAAGAACTGGATGACCATTAATATCTCTAACTTCAAAACGCGCAATCTTCCAGATGCCTTGTTCCAGTTTAATAGCAAGGAGTTTCCTAATGCCGAAATCATAGACTTACGTTAATGGCTACCAGCACAATCTCCTCTATACAAGCTAAACTTCATTTGTTACGTGTTCTGTCTCATCATCGTCATTTGGCAGAACATCGTATGATTCCGCATAAGAACTCTGTCATAGCTCAATTGGGATTGTGGTTTCTCTATGCGTTCGTCATCTTATATTTTGCGTATCTCGGGGTTTTGATGGCTTTCTTGGTCAATGATCAACATAGTTTTGCTGGATGGCAGATTATGTATATGATTGCGCCCATTATCTTGTTTATTGATTTCCTTCTCCGCTTTGTCGCTCAGCAGACGCCTTCTCAGCTCATCCTACCTTATTTATTATTGCCCATACCAAAGTATACGTGTATTGATGGTTTCTTAGTTCGAAACTTATTCAATTCCTACAATCTTCTTTGGTTTGCGGTCTTCATCCCTTATGGCTTTCTAGCTATTTTTATTCCCCAATCCCTTGGCGCTTGCTTAGGAGCTTTGCTAGGCTTCTATCTCCTTGTCTTGATCAACGCTGAGTGGTATCTTATCTGTCGTACGCTGATCAATCGTTCGATGCTTTATTGGTTGTTGCCGATAGCCGTGTATGGTATGTTCGCTTTGCCAATATGCCTTGATCCAATGAACGGAATCAATCTCTATGCGCATTGGATGACCAATATGGCTAAGGGTGTGACTTTTGGCAATCCGCTATATTATCTAGCCGATGTGCTGGTTATTGTTATCTTGTTTGTTGTCAATCGTCGTTTGCAATATAACAGTATTCGAGAAGAACTTGCTAAGAAAGGACGTACACAGAAAGCTTCCCGTTTCAGTCTGCGTCTGTTTGACCACTGGGGCACATTGGGAAGCTATGTCAAACTAGAGATGCTTTGCATGTTGCGCAATCGCAATCCACGCAGAGCCCTTCTTTCTTATTTAATCATTGTCCTTGTGGGCGCTTACTTGTTATGTAGTCAAGGTTCGTTACTTGAATTTATGGACGAGTTTTGGTTGGTCTACATCTTCTTTCTTTATGGTGCGTTTGTGTTGATAAGGATTATGACGTTTGAAGGCAACTATATCGATCTTCTAATGAATCATCCGCGAAGCATCTATCTGATGTTATGCGCCAAGTATCTCATGAGTTGTGTCATGTTGCTGATACCTTTGCTATGCACTATCCCTTGTGTATATCTATATAATAAGTCTTGGATTCAGGTTCTAGGGATGTATGCTTTCATAGCAGGCTTTGTTCATTTCCTTTTCTTTCAGTTGGCAGTGTATAACAACCAGACATACTCGCTCAATGAGAAAGTGACAGGAAAAACCTTTCAGACCAATAATGCCTTACAGATGCTCTTCTGTTTCTTGGGCTTCATGATACCTCTGCTTCTTATCAGAGTGGGCAAGGTGGTTATTGGAACAGAGGCAACAAGTGGGATGATGTTGGTCGTCGGATTGTTTTTTATATTCTCTTCGCGTTTCTGGATAGACAATATCTATCAACGAATGATGCGTCGGAGATACAAGAATCTTGATAACTTTAAAGCTACCCGAAGCTAACCTTTGCTCTTGATTAAAATAGATTAAGGACTAAGCCCATCTTTTCCGTAGCATTCCTCTTATCTCACGGCGCGCTTCGGTAAGGCGATTCTCCACAAATTTATAGTTTAAGCATAGTTCCTTTGAAATCTCCGAAACGGCTTTCCCCTCGTAAATGTTTAGTCGATAAATCTTCTGCTTCTTATCCGAGAGGTGCGTGATGCCGTCTTCTAGCTGATGGAGAATATCTTGCACATTGTAGTAGCTTTCGGGATCGTCTAGACCATTAGAGTGGCTTGACAGTCCATTCGTTACCATGTGTTCATATTCGTTGATGGCTTTGTGGTGACGCCAATAGTCATAGATAAGGTTTCGCACAATCGTGTACATGAACGCAGGTAAGGTGACGGGGGTAATCATCTTTGTAGATGTCAGTGCCCGCATGAATGCGTTTTGTACAATGTCCTCGGCCTCCATGTCATCGCCAATCCTTCCTTGCACGTAACAACGGAGCTCCTTGACGTGCATGGAATAATATTCGGATATGTAGCTATTCTTGTTCTTGTCTATAAACCGAGGCATTGTTAGTATTTGGTTTTCGCTATTATTGTGATACAAAGATAATGCAAATATGACAACTACCCAAGGAAAACCAGCGTTTTTTAGACTTTTTGCACAATGAGAAGGGTAAATATTCTTTGGCACGGTATTTGTATTTCTCTTTGCGGAATAAAAACAAAGTATTATGCAAAAAGGTAACATAGGAGTAACAACGGAAAACATTTTCCCAGTAATCAAGAAGTTTCTTTATTCAGATCACGACATCTTCTTGCGTGAAATGGTAAGTAATGCGGTAGATGCAACGCAAAAGATGAAGACGCTCGCCACTATGGGCGACTTCACTGGCGACTTAGGTGATCTTACCATTCGTATCTCTATAGACGAGAAAGCCGGCACACTCACCATCTCTGATCATGGACTTGGTATGACAGAAGAAGAGATTGATAAGTATATCAATCAGATAGCGTTCTCAGGCGTTACCGATTTTATGGAGAAATACAAGGATAAGGCAGAAGCTATTATTGGCCATTTCGGTCTTGGTTTCTACTCTGCATTTATGGTAAGCAAGCAAGTAGAGATTGTGACTAAGAGTTACAAGGAAGGTGCTAAAGCCGTTAAATGGACTTGCGATGGTAACCCAGAGTTCACCTTGGAGGAAACCGAGAAGGCTGAACGTGGCTCTGATATCGTTCTGCATATTGCTGACGACTGCAAGGAATTCTTAGAAAAGAGCAAGATAGAAGGCCTACTCAACAAGTATTGTAAGTTTATGCCCGTTCATATTGCCTTCGGTAAGAAGACTGAATGGAAAGATGGCAAGCAGGTAGATACAGAGGAGGACAATATCATCAATGATGTAGAACCACTATGGACCAAGACTCCTTCTGCTTTAAAGGATGAAGACTATAAGAAGTTCTATCATACGTTGTTCCCAATGAACGATGATCCTTTGTTCTGGATACACCTCAATGTGGATTATCCGTTCAATCTGACCGGTATCTTGTATTTCCCTCGTATCAAGCAAAATATTGACTTGCAGCGCAATAAGATTCTGCTCTATTGCAATCAGGTCTTTGTCACTGATCAGGTAGAAGGTATCGTGCCCGAGTTCTTGACGCTTCTTCATGGCGTTATCGATTCTCCCGATATCCCATTGAATGTTAGCCGTAGTTATCTCCAAAGCGATTCTAATGTAAAGAAGATTTCTACATACATCACAAAGAAAGTGGCTGATCGCTTGCAGAGTCTGTTCAAGGAAGATCGTAAAGCTTTCGAAAGCAAGTGGGACGACTTGAAACTATTTATTAATTATGGTATGCTTTCAGAGCCCGAGACCTTCTATGATCGTGCTAAAGACTTCTCTTTATTTAAGGACACTGAAGGTAAGTATTTCACCTTTGATGAATACAAAACTCTGATCAAAGACAACCAAACAGATAAGAACGACAACCTCGTTTATCTCTATGCTACCAATGTGGAAGATCAATATTCGTTCATTGAGTCGGCAAAGAACAAGGGATACAGTGTGTTGTTGCTTGATGGTCAGCTCGATGTGCCTGCTATTCAGATGCTCGAAAGTAAGTTTGAGAAGAGCCATTTCGTAAGAGTCGACTCAGATGTTGTCGATAGACTGATTCAGAAGGATCAAACTCTAGAAGATGACTTTACTTCAGAGCAACGTGACAGTTTGTCACAGGCCTTCCGCTCTCAACTGCCTACCTTAGATAAGGCAATGTTTGATGTAGAGGTACGTGCGCTTGGCGAGGATAGTCTTCCTATCGTGATCACGCAGAGCGAGTATATGCGCCGTATGAAGGATATGAGCAAGTATCAGCAAGGAATGGGATTCTATGCACAGATGCCCGATTCTTATCAGATGGTAGTAAACTCAAACCACGCTCTTATCCAACAGATCCTGTCAGCAGAGACACAGGCTACCGAAGAAGCGCTGAAGCCTATTCGTAGCGAATTGAAAGGTCAGGAAGCTCGTCTTGCCGCTCTTCATCAGAGTCAGGATAAGAAGAAGCCAGAAGAAATCACCCAAGAAGAGAAAGATGACCTCTCTAATACAGAAAAGGCTATCAATGAGCAAAAAGACAAACTCAATGCAGTTATTGCCGATTTTGCCAAAGACAATAAAGCTGTGCATCAGTTGATTGACTTAGCGCTTCTGCAAAATGGAATGCTCAAGGGCGCCGCTCTCGATCAGTTCCTAAAGCGCTCAGTAGAGATGATTTCTAAATAACATTTATCTATAATCCCTCATCGCCTTTTAGCGGTTGAGGGATTTGTTATGTATGTTCATTCCGAGCACACAAAGAAGAAGACTAGATTCCATGAGCGAATCTAGCCTTAAAAAACTAGACTTTTGGTAAAATGTGCTGTCTAATTGCTTGAACTGGAAGAAGAATGCGTGCCTATTAAGGTGTTCTTAATTTATTAATTTAGGGGTATGACTTTTACCAGTCATACCCCTAAATTGTTACTATATCAATCTGTGATATTAATAAGCCTCTTCGTCGGCGACACCTTCTGCGGCAAGCTTTTCGAGATCCTCGGGGCTTGTTTCGTAGGTGGTGCGATAGCTTTCTTCGGTCAGCTTATCGTCGTCGTATGGGTCATCGTCATCGTCGTCCAATCCATGGCCATGAGTGTCGGGTTCTTCGTCTGAGTCAGGATCCTTTTCGGCATCAAATGACATAGCGGCAGCTTCTTCGTCAGCTTTTAGCTTAAACTTGTCTATCTGTGGCTTGGCTTTGGCAAAGATGGCTTCCGTCCAGTTGCCTTTGGCTATCTCAAGCACTTCATAGCCATCGTCTACCTTCTTCTGGTATAGACCTCCGGGGCGTTTCAGTCTTGATGTAGGCAATGTGGTAGTAGAAATATCAAAGCCACTCAAGATAATGTCTTGTATGCTTTGAGGTAGACTTTCCCATCCGCCACCGAAGTTGCGTTCCAAAACCTCAATGAGCTTTGTGGCGCTGATGTGGCTGATATTTTCGTATGTGAGGTCAGTAATACGTGAGATGGGTTTCTTCTTGATAGCCCATTTCGCACGCGAATTGTCATCAATGCGAACCAATCCCACTTTGAAGCCACGAGCCTCATATTTGCTAATCACTTCCTGACGATCAATCTTTACCTCTTCAATGGTAAATGCACTGCGCAACACATCCAAGTAATGTGTTATATTATCTTTCAAGTCGGCATCTTTTTCGGCGCTTTCCCATAGTCTGAACACGTCATTCTCTTGAATGTCCCATACGCTACTCTTCGTTAAGGTCTTTAAAGTCAACTTGTTGCTTTGTCTCATAAATAATGTAATTTCCTAAATATCAAACTTTAGCTCCACCTAGAATTTTCTGTGGCGGTGCAAAAGTAAGTACTAAAACCTAAAATACCAAACATTTCAAGCAAAAGTTTTGAATTGTACACCCGAATTTGTAACTTTGCATTATGGAACCATTAGCTG
Organism: Bacteroidaceae bacterium; assembly: GCA_963639545.1. Lineage (GTDB taxonomy): Bacteria > Bacteroidota > Bacteroidia > Bacteroidales > Bacteroidaceae > Prevotella. The sequence continues at coordinate 3,372 of CAVHUZ010000084.1, read as the reverse complement.
AACGAATGCGTCCGCGTACGTTGGACGAGTATGTTGGTCAGAAGCATATAGTAGGCCAAGGAGCTGTGCTAAGAAATATGATTGATTCGGGCCATATTTCTTCGTTTATCTTGTGGGGGCCACCGGGGGTAGGAAAGACTACTTTGGCACAGATTATTGCCCATAAGCTTGAAGTGCCTTTCTATACTCTATCTGCAGTAACTAGTGGTGTTAAGGATGTCAGAGCCGTGATAGAGAAAGCGCAAAGTAACCGCTTCTTTAATGCCAATTCACCTATATTATTTATAGACGAGATACATCGTTTCTCAAAGTCTCAGCAAGACTCTCTGCTAGGTGCGGTGGAAAAAGGTGTTGTGACGCTTATAGGAGCCACTACAGAGAATCCTAGCTTTGAAGTGATAAGGCCACTCCTGTCAAGATGTCAAGTGTATGTGTTGCAAAGCTTGGAGGTGGACGATCTCTTGGCTTTGCTCCGAAGAGCCATCACCGAAGACGTGATACTGAAGCAAAAGACCATTGAGGTCAAGGAGCACAAAGCCTTATTGCGCTATAGTGGTGGCGATGCACGCAAATTGCTGAACATCCTAGAACTGGTTGTTGAGGCTGACGGGACAGACCATGTGGTGATTACAGATGAGCAGGTGGCTAGCAGGTTGCAGCAGAATCCCTTGGCTTATGACAAAGAAGGAGAGATGCATTATGACATTATCTCAGCCTTTATCAAGAGTATCCGCGGCAGCGATCCTGATGCAGCGCTTTATTGGCTTGCCCGAATGATAGAGGGTGGGGAAGATCCACAGTTTATAGCTCGCCGTCTAGTAATCTCCGCAGCAGAAGATATCGGACTGGCTAACCCTAACGCGTTGCTTCTTGCTAACGCTGCCTTTGACGCTGTGATGAAGATAGGATGGCCCGAGGGACGCATTCCTTTGGCTGAGGCTACGGTCTATCTAGCCACATCACCCAAGAGCAACTCGGCTTATCTAGGTATCGATGCCGCGCTGAGGCTAGTAAAGAGTACCGGCAATCAGCCCGTACCGTTACCCATCCGTAATGCGCCCACTCAATTGATGGAACAGCTAGGCTATCACGATGGATATCTATATCCCCATGACTTCCCTAATCATTTTGTTGCACAACAGTACATGCCCGATAGCTTGACAGAGCAACGCATCTGGCACGCACAACACTCTCCTTCGGAAGAGAAGCTATATAGCCGAATGGTACAATGTTGGGGTGAGCGTTATAAAGACGAAAATAGCTAGGCCTTCATTGAAGAGGCTGATAGTGGAAACTGGCCAAGTGATATATGAAAAAGATCACTTACTAAAGATAAAGAATAATAAAATGAGAATAGTAGAACTTGATAGCTTCGGAGTCAACCCTGGCGATATGTCATGGGAACCCTTGCAGCAGTTGGGTGAATTGACTTTGTATGACCGTACGGCAGAAGAAGACGTGGTAGAAAGAGCCAAAGACGCAGATATGATCTTAGTAAATAAGGTGAATATCACACGCGAAATCATTGAACAACTGCCAAAGCTGAAATATATTGGCGAGCTAGCTACGGGATATAATAATATCGACTGTGCTGCAGCGCGTGAGCACGGCATCGTGGTAAGTAACATTCCGGCTTATAGCACAGATAGTGTGGCGCAACATGTGTTTGCCTTGTTGCTTAACGTGACTAACCATGTGGACGATTTTGCTCGTCAGAATCGCAATCTGCGCTGGGCTAATCATCCTGATTTCTGCTATTGGGATGAACCTCTTCATGAGCTATGTGGCAAACACTTTGGTATCATAGGATTTGGAAACATAGGCTCTAAGGTAGCTAGCATAGCCCATGCATTGGGAATGAAGGTGCTAGCAGCAACGAGTAAAGCTCCCGAACAACTCCCCGAATATGTAGAAAAAGTGGACCTCAACTCGTTATATGCCCTTTCGGATGTGTTGTCGCTGCATTGCCCATTGGTCAAAGAAGGCCCTCATGCCAATGTGCATATGATCAATGCTGAGACTTTGAGCAAGATGCGCCCCACAGCCATATTGATTAACACTGGTCGTGGCCCCTTGGTGGATGAAGACGCAATGGCTGAAGCGCTTCAACATAACAAGATAGCGGCCTACTGTGCTGACGTGATGGAACAAGAGCCTCCTAAGGCTGATAATCCGCTCTTTGCTCAACCGCATGCTTTCCTTACCCCACACGTGGCTTGGGCAACCGTGGAAGCCCGTCAGCGCCTGATGAAGATATGTGTTGAGAATGTAAAAGCGTTCTTGAATGGTTCACCTATTAATGTTGTCAACTGATTTGTTCTACGCTGATCCACATATTGTACATACCATACAACAGCTAATAGAAGTATTAGGTACAATCGCTTTTGCCATTTCGGGCTTACGTCATGCCTGTGCCAAACATTATGATTGGTTTGGAGGATATGTATGTGGTTTTGCCGTGGCTTTGGGCGGTGGAACGATACGTGATGTCTTGCTAGGTGTGACTCCCTTTTGGATGACATCCTCTCTCTATATCCTATGTACATTGTTGGCTTTCCTTATTGTCGTTTGTTTCGGTAGATACATGAAGCGACTCGACAATGCTTGGTTTGCTTTCGATACATTGGGAATGGCGCTCTTTGTGATAGCCGGTATTCAGAAGACCGTAGGTATGGGATATCCTTACTGGGTGGCAATCATCATGGGGTGTATAACGGGTTCTGCAGGTGGTGTGATTCGTGACGTGCTACTCAATAATGTACCTGTCATCTTCCACAAAGAGATATATGCTATGGCGTGTGTCTTAGGCGGAATGTTCTATTGGTTGATGATTGTTGCGGGTGTTGATGTTCCTATAACGGTCATCGTTACCTTCTTGGTGATATGTGCTATCCGCTTCTTCGCAGTCAAATATCATATCGGTTTGCCCACTTTGAAGAATGAGGGGGAATGAGATTAGAACAAAAATTAAATTGATTTTCTCAGAAAAATAATTTAATTTTCAATGAGAAATAATTTATTTTTATATCTCAAACGATGTTGATCGAAAGATGAAACGCAAATAGGAAGATGGTTTCAGAGCCACTTCAATGGCTTAGCAATATAGATTGATTGCGGAAGGACAAAGTGTTGCTTTGGCCGAAGCAGAATCTCTAAGAAACAAGCAAAGCCCAAGACGCTTCTCGAAATAGAGGAATGTCTTGGGCTTTGCTTGTGGAAAAGGAATCACGTCAATGCTTTCTTTCTTTTCATGATAGAGGCGTGAGCCTTTTCTTCGCCGTTATTAAGAGCGATAAAGTTCGTGATGATTTATTTTAGATATCCGTTTGCCCATTCGGCTATTTCTTTCTCCGACATGCCGTTGAGCAGTTT
>CAVHUZ010000083.1:0-9838 GCA_963639545.1 Bacteroidaceae bacterium | reverse complement strand
GTGTACAATCGTAGCGGAGCTGGGATAAGATGTAGTAACATCCGTCTCAAGAATGGAAACCAAACGGGATTTAGAGTAAATGTTGATGGCGTCTATCTCGGATCATCTTCTGGCTTTCAGGTCAACGATGTAGAGATACGCAAGGGAGATAGTATCCGTGTGTTTGTGGAACTTACATCAGCTACACAACAAGCTGATCAGCCAAAGCTAGTGGCAGATGATCTGGTCTTCACTCTAGAGAGTGGCCGACAACAACAAGTAAACCTCAAAGCGTGGTCATGGGATGCAACGCTGATAGGCAAACTAGAAATCAGCAATGATACTACGATTCAGAGCGTCAAGCCTATCGTGATACGCGAAGGTATAAAGGTGGATAGCGGTGCGACGTTAACCATAGCGGCAGGCACAACGCTTTATTTTGCCAATAAAGCCGGTGTGGAGGTGTACGGAAAACTGATTGTTAAAGGTGACGCTGATAATAATGTAACGTTCAGGGGGGATCGTCTTGACAATATGTTCGATTATCTTCCCTATGATCGCGTGGCTGGCCAATGGCAGGGAATACATTTCTATACTAGTTCCTATGACAATCAGATAGATTATGCCGATATACATAGTGCATATAATGGTGTGGTGTGTGATTCTGCATCCACTGAGACAATGAAGTTGCATTTGTATAATAGCACCATTCATAATTGCCAAGGCTATGGATTGATATCAACCAATTGTTATCTAGATTTGTACAATTGTCAAATCACGAATTCAATGAACGATTGTGCTGCTTTCTTCGGTGGACGTGTGTTGTTGAAACATTGCACCATAGCGCAGTTCTTTCCATTTGATTTGAACCAAACTGTAGGTGTAGCTCTGCGATTTCAAAATTATCGCAATGATAGTGTGTATCCTCTCGAGCTATTTGGTGTCTATAATTGTCTTGTTACTGGATATAATGAAGATGAAGTGATGGGCGATTTTAAGGATGAAGCTACAGCAAGTTATTATTTCTCCCATTGTATCTTAAGAACTATCAAACCTGACACAATACAAAGCGAATTCTATCAAAATGTAATATGGGAACAAGCTTCAGATACCACACAAGGAGGAAAGAAGCACTTTAAAACCATTGATTATAACAAGCAATATTTCGACTTCCATCTAGATAGTTTGTCTCATGCAATAGATTCGGCAGCAGTGCTACCTAGTCCTTATCATGAAACTGACAAAGATGGCCGCTTGCGAGATGCGTGTCCAGATATAGGATGCTACGAATTTAAGAAAGAATAAAAAATTTGGTAGAGTAAAAGAAAATACGTATTTTTGCATCTCAAAATATAATAATACGAAAGAATAACTTTGATATGGCAAAGAAATTTCCAGAGTACAAAGGTCTCGATCTTGTAGGGACTAACAAGAATGTATTGGCAGAGTGGGAGAAGCAAGATGTCTTCCACAAGAGTATTGATTGCAGAAAAGGACATCCACAATTCATATTCTTCGAAGGTCCTCCTTCGGCTAATGGTCACCCCGGCATTCATCATGTGTTAGCTCGCGCCATTAAAGACACTTTCAATAGATATAAGACCATGCAAGGTTTTATGGTTCCTCGTAAAGCCGGATGGGATACGCATGGACTGCCAGTAGAGCTTGGCGTTGAGAAAGAATTGGGTATCACCAAGAAAGATATTGATAATAAAGCATCTGAGAAGTATATCTCAACAGAAGAATATAACCATAAGTGCCGTGAGAACGTCATGAAGTTTACGGCAGAGTGGCGTCAACTTACTGAAGAGATGGGCTATTTCGTGGATCTCGACCATCCTTATATCACATACGACAATAAGTACATCGAGACACTTTGGTGGCTTTTAAAGCAACTATATAATAAAGGTCTATTATATAAAGGTTATACCATTCAGCCTTATTCGCCTGCTGCAGGAACAGGATTGTCAAGTCATGAGCTGAACCAACCTGGATGTTATCGTGATGTGAAAGATACTACGGTTACTGCACAGTTCTTGATTACTGATCCTAAAGAAGAGTGGACCAAATGGGGAAAACCTTATTTCCTTGCATGGACCACTACACCTTGGACATTGCCTTCTAATGTTGCTCTTTGTGTGGGACCAAAGATTGACTACGTGGTTATTGAGTCGTACAATCTCTATAATGGTGAACCAATGACCCTAGTAATGGCAGAAAACCTTGTAAGTTCGTATCTGCAACCTGACCACGAATGCAAAGAAGGTGACCTCCTTCCATTTAACAAAGAAAAGAAGGTTTGCCCTTGGCGCGTTGTAGAGCACTTGAAAGGCGTTGATTTGGTCGGATATCATTATAGTCAACTTATGCCATGGGTAAAGCCCGTAGAAAAACTAGACGACTATGCACACGAATATGTGAAAGAGTATGCAGGAGCACATCCTGAAAAAGTATTCGTGGGCGAAAATGGCAGAGATCATTTTGTGGAGATGGAAAGTGAAGCTTTCCGAGTTATCCCAGGTGATTATGTAACCACCGACGATGGTACAGGTATTGTACATATAGCTTCAACCTTCGGTGCTGATGATGCTAAGGTGGCTGCAGATGCCAAAGTGCCCGCATTATACCTAATCAATAAGAAAGGAGAGACGCGTCCAATGGTAGATCTCCAAGGTAAGTATTATCTTGTAGATGATTTGGATTCAAACTTCGTAAGCCATTGTGTGAACGTAGATAAATATAACCATCATGCAGGTGACTATGTTAAGAATGCATACGACCCACAATATAATGTGGATGGTGTTTGGGATAAGAAAGCTTCAGAGAAGGCAGAAGATCTCAATGTTGTCATCTGTATGGAAATGAAGCAGGAAGGTGTTGCTTTCAAGATAGAAAAGCATACGCACAACTACCCACATTGTTGGCGCACGGATAAGCCTGTTTTGTATTATCCTTTGGATAGTTGGTTTATTCGTGATACGCAGAAGAAAGAACGAATGGTTGAACTCAATAACACCATACATTGGCAACCTGAATCAACCGGCTTTGGTCGCTTTGGCAACTGGCTTGAAAATCTGAACGATTGGAATCTTTCGCGTTCACGTTTTTGGGGAACACCGCTTCCAATTTGGCGTGATGAAAATAAAGGCGAGAAATGTATTGGTTCTGTAGAGGAACTTTATAATGAAATAGAGCTTGCTGTTGCTAAAGGCGTGATGAGCAATAATCCTCTCAAGGAGAGAGGCTTCGTGCCTGGAGATTATTCGCAAGAGAATTATGACAAGATAGATCTTCATCGTCCTTATGTGGATGATATCGTTCTTGTTAACGATGAAGGAAAACCAATGCATCGTGAGAGCGATTTGATTGACGTATGGTTTGATAGTGGGTCAATGCCTTATGCTCAACAACATTATCCATTCGAGAATGACATCCTCTCTGATGATTCTGATCCAAGAGTGAAGGAGGCATACTCTAAGAATAATGTCGCATCTGTAGAAGCATATAGAGAAAAACTCGTTCATTCGCAATATGAGGGTACTCCATTACCCCCAGCATTCTATCCTGCTGACTTTATTAATGAGGGCGTTGATCAAACACGTGGATGGTTCTTTACCTTGCATGCAATTGCTACAATGGTGTTTGATAGCGTAGCATTTAAGAATGTGATATCTTCAGGCTTAGTTCTTGATTCTAAAGGAGACAAGATGTCTAAGCATGTCGGTAATGTGGTCAATCCTTTCGAGATGATTCATGAGTATGGTGCAGATGCCGTAAGATTGTATATGATGACCAACTCTGAGCCATGGGATAATCTTAAGTTCGATCCAAAAGGTGTAGATGAATGTCGTCGCAAATTCTTTGGAACATTATATAATACTTATAGTTTCTTCGCTCTTTACGCTAATGTTGATGGGTATGATCCAGAGAAAGCTCTGTCCGTAAATCTCACCGATGTTCCAGAAATAGATAAATGGATTATATCTAAACTGAATAGTTTGGTGCAAAATGTAACTGCACAACTTGAAAGTTTTGACCCTACGCGTGCGGCGCGTCTCATTGATGCCTTTGTTAATGATGACTTGAGCAACTGGTATGTTCGACTAAACCGTAAACGCTTCTGGGGTAAAGAGATGAGTGACAATAAATTGGGTGCATACAATACCTTATACACTTGCTTGATGACCGTAGCAAAACTGCTCGCTCCGTTCTCACCATTCTTTGCTGACCAGCTTTATCATGATTTGGGAGGAAAACTTGAAAGCGTACATCTCGATGATTGGGCAAAAGCTGATGTAAATTTGATTGATGCGGATCTCGAAGATCGTATGGGTATGGCCCAGAAGATTACATCTATGGTTTTGGCATTACGTCGTAAGGTTAACATTAAGGTTCGTCAACCTTTGGCACAAATCTTAATCCCAGCAACAAGCACACAACAACGCAAGCATATAGAAGCGGTTGCTAGCTTGATAAAGAGCGAGGTCAATGTTAAGGAACTTAATTTCGTTGAAGGTCAAAACATCTTAGTTAAAAAGGTGAAGTGTAATTTCCGTGTAATGGGTAAGAAGTTTGGAAAACTCATGAAGGATGTTGCTGCCTATATGAACAACCTTGAACAAGAGCAGATCGGCCAATTGGAGACGGAAGGTAACCTTACCTTTGATGTGAATGGGCAAACCTTAACCGTAGACAAGGCTGATGTTGAAATCATCTCTGAAGATATGCCAGGATGGTTGGTAAGCAATGAAGGTAATCTGACGGTTGCTCTTGAAGTTGAATTGACAGATGACTTAAAGAAGGAAGGTGTTGCTAGAGAACTCATTAATCGTATTCAGAACATACGTAAAGATAGTGGACTCGAGATTACTGATCGCATTACAATCACAGTATCTTCATGTAAAGAAAGTGATGAGGCTATTGCTCAATTTGGTGATTTAATCAAGTCGCAGGTTCTTGCGAACGATATTCAAATCGCTCCTAATCAAGGAAATGTTGTCGAATTTGATGAGTTTAATCTCAACATTTCGGTTACTAAAATATAAATCCGACCTTTTTACATCCTTTGAGGGTAAAACCCTTGAGGGGTGTAAAAACCTTATTAATAAAGCCTATGGATACTATCAAAAAACGTTATAGCGATGAGGAGTTAGAAGAATTCCGCGCTATCATCAATGCTAAACTTGCAACAGCAAAGTCTGATTATGCCGAAACTATGAAGGTGTTAACCAATCAAGACACCAACGATATTGACGACACTTCTCCTACATACAAGGCATTGGAGGAGGGTAGCTCTACTCAAACGAAAGAAGAATTGGTCAATATGGCTCATCGTCAGCAAAAGTTTATAATCGCTTTACAAGCAGCTTTGGTAAGAATTGATAAGAAGACATATGGTATTGATCGTTTGACGGGAGAATTGATACCCAAGGAACGGTTACGTATTGTACCTCATGCTACCTTGAGCGTACAGTCAAAACAAAATAATAGAAACCATTAATCGTAAATGAAAAGAAAAATATGGATTGCTGGATTGATTATCATGCTATTGGTGGTAATCGATCAAGCAATTAAAGTTACGGTTAAACTGAATATGAGCCTCGGGGATCAGATTGTGATTTTCGATTGGTTTCGTATATCGTTTATCGAAAACAACGGTATGGCTTGGGGAATGGAACTTGGAAGTAAACTCTTCTTGAGTATTTTCCGAGTGGTGGCTGTCGCATTTCTCCTTTATTATATATATAAGCAAATCAAAGCTAATACTCGTTTTGGATATGTCGTCGTTTTGTGTATGATTTGCGCTGGAGCGGCTGGTAATATATTTGATTCGTTATTTTACGGAAAAATATTCTCAGCCTCAGAACCCTTTGGTGAGCCTGCACGTATCGTAGCTTGGGGACAAGGATATGCGGATATGCTAATGGGCAAAGTGGTTGATATGTTCTATTTCCCACTGATTCACGGAACATTCCCTAATTGGTTCCCATTATGGGGAGGCGAAAACTTTATATTCTTTTCACCTGTATTTAATTTTGCAGATGCCTGCATCACAGTAGGGGTGGCTTTGATTTTAATCTTTTATAGAAAAGAGATAAATGGTGAACATCAATCGGTTAAGTCTACTAATCATAAGTCTTAGCCTTTGGCTTCTTGTTGGCTGTCGGCCAACTGTTCCATCCGAATATATTCAACAAGGAAAGATGGAAGATATATTGTTCGATTACCACTTAGCGTTAGGAATGGCAGACGAACAATGTGTTTCGTCTGTACAATGTGAAAGCTATAAACTTGCTGTTCTGAAGAAATATGATGTAAGCCAAAAGGAATTCAACAAATCAATGGAATATTACATGCGTCATACAGAACGTATGCATGATATTTATGAAAATCTTTCCAAACGTTTACAAGAGGAAGCGCGTGAACAAGGTGCAACAGCAAGCGAACTCAATCAGTTTGGTGTAATTACATCTAAAGGCGATACAACAGATATCTGGAAAAATCAAAGGGCATTGGCAATGTCTACATATCCGCCATATAACCAATTCTCTTTTTCGATTAAGGCTGACACATCATTTCACAAAGGAGACCGATTTGTCTTGCGTTTTAATACGCAATTCATTGTTCAGGAAGGTATGCGCAATGGTAAGGTGGGGCTTGTCATTACCTTTAATAATGATAGCGTTGCGCAACAAGTACAACAAGTGACAAGTGATGGCCAACAGTCTCTAACTATAACAGATAATGATAGCCTAGGTATCAAAAGTGTCCGTGGATTCTTTATCTTAAATCCAAATGTAGAAGGAACGACAACGACACTTGCGATGATGTTCTTGACACAAATTCGATTGATACGTATGCATGTACGTCCTAGTAGGGTAGAGGAGGCGAGTGGGTCGAGTAATCCAATGAATAGCAAGACCCCGATACGCATCATAGGTGGACCTCCACCAACACCAATGAATAAGAAACCCAATTAAACAAGGAACCTTATTCGTGTGTCAATCCATTAATTAACAAGTAATACTCAATGAGAAGACTCGCTGCTCACGATATAATTTGGAAAGGAAAACATTACAATCTCTCTGTAGCTGAGGTTGACAATAATGAAGTAAAGCAGATTCATCCACTTTTAATGGAAGAAGCTTATGTGGAGTGGTTTGAAGGTGTGCTTGATTTAGATGTCTTGATAGGAGAACGATAAACAAATAAGTATAAAAGATATAGATATGTTAAGTGTAAATGAACTAGAAGACCAATTGATAGAATTGGCATTTTCAGAAGATATTGGTGATGGAGATCATACTACATTGTGTTGCATTCCCGAAGAAGCGATGGGTAAGAGCCATCTGTTGGTGAAGGAAGAAGGTATTTTGGCAGGGGTAGATATAGCTCGTAAGGTTTTTGAAAAGTTTGATCCGACTTTGCAAATGGAAGTGATGATACAAGATGGTGAGCATGTAAAACCAGGAGATATAGCTTTCGTGGTGACTGGTAAGGTGCGCTCTTTACTTCAGACAGAACGACTTATGTTAAATATTATGCAGCGCATGAGTGGTATAGCTACGATGACTAATCGGTATGTTAAACGTGTAGAAGGAACAGGTACGCGTATTTTGGATACTCGTAAAACCACACCAGGTATGCGTATGTTAGAAAAGCAAGCTGTAAAGATTGGCGGTGGTGTGAATCATCGTATCGGCCTCTTTGATATGATATTACTTAAAGATAATCATGTCGATTTTGCAGGTGGTATCGTTAATGCGATTGAACGTTGTCACAAATACCTACAAGATAAGAATCTAGACTTGAAGATTGAGATAGAAGTTCGCAACTTTGAAGAGTTACAGCAGGTATTAAGTCATGGTGGCGTTGATCGTGTGATGCTTGATAATTTTACGCCAGCCGACACTCGTAAAGCGGTAGAACTAATCAATCATCGCTTCGAAGTAGAGTCGTCTGGAGGTATTACCTATGACACGATTCGTTCTTATGCAGAACAAGGCGTTGACTTTATATCAGTAGGTGCGCTCACTCACAGCGTGAAAGGACTAGATTTGTCTTTCAAAGCTTGTTAATGGTCGCTTAATTTAAGAGAATAAACTTCTAATTTCAAGATTTATCATATTGATTTTAGTCAGTATACTATTGTCGGCTATCACTTATGTTTCTCCTGTGCATGGGGTGATAGATTTGGCTGGCAACTTTGGAGAGTCACGCCCTAATCATTTCCATGCAGGAATAGACGTAAAAACCAACCAGGCCATTGGACGTGCCGTATATTCCATTGCGCCTGGTTATATATGTGGAGCTTCTGTCGGACTTCATGGTTTTGGTAATGCACTATATGTGCGTCATCCTGATGGAAATACCTCGACATATGTACACCTTGATTCGTTTACGCCACAAGTTGCAGCAGCAATCAAGCAGTATCAATATAAACATAAGGTATATGCTTGTGAAGTGAAATTCTCGGCTAGCATGATGCCGGTTAGGGCAGGGCAGTTGATAGCTTTTAGTGGTAATACGGGTGCATCGCAAGGGCCACATTTACATTTAGAGTTAAGTCGCACAAGTAATGGTAATCTCCTTGATCCCTTGGATTATCTGAAAGGTTATATCAAAGATATCGCCTCTCCCACTATCTATGGGTTTAAGGCATATCCCGTTCAAGGCAGAGGAGCATTTGAAAATAATGACTGTTCTAAAGAATATTCTTTTAGGAAAGAAGCTTATCAGGCATGGGGACAAGTCGGTTTTGCTGTTCGAACAAATGATCATATGGATGAATCTTCTAATACGTTTGGTGTAAGGTACATACGATTATATCAAGATGGAAAACTTATCTATGAGGCAAATATTAACGACTTGCCCACTTCTATGCATCGTATGATGAATGCCTGGGGTGATTATGATCACTATACCAAAACCAAACGGTGGTTTTTAAAGTCGTTTATAGATCGAGGCAATAAGCTTCCTTTTATGAAAACAATGCGCGGAAATGGTATTGTTAACATCAACGAAACACGTGAATATCATTTCAAATATGTGGTAAGTGATGCCTTTGGTAATAAGAGCGAGAAAGAATTTGTTGTACATGGAACACCTCAGTCTTTCCCTTCTCTTGATGATCAGAAAGAAGGTGTAATCCTTTCCGCTTTCCATGATAATCATTGGGAAGAGGATGGGGTCTGTTTGGATGTACCGCAATCTTTGTTGATACATAACTATAATATCAATCCCAACCTAATCCAATATAACGAACAATTTCCTCCTGCAGTTTGTTTTTCTACAGACAATATTCCATTACTAGGTTGGACTTATGTTGGGTTTAAGATTCCGGCTCAATTGCAACACTCAACTAAGCTTTATGTCGGTGCTGTTACCAATATGAGTCAGAGTGGTGGACCGATATATTATTGTCCTACAACTATTAGCAAGGGATGGGCTAAAGGAAAGATTCGTGAGATGGCTCTTACTTATTTTCTTGCTTTAGATGAAACACCGCCACGGATTAGTTTTACATCCACATCTAGCGAGGATTTGCGGATTGTAGTAGATGATAACGGAAGTGGGTTGTTAGGATATGAAGCCTATATTGATAATCAGTTTGTATTATTTGGCTATGATCGCTTCCCGAAAGAACTATGGTGTAGACTGAAGGATACTCCAATTGTACCGAAACACAAAGAACGAAAACTTCGTGTCATCGCTTGGGATCATTGTGGAAACAAATCGCAATCAGAAACAAAAATTATTTATTGATAGATAAACCGAAATTAATAACTATAAAGTGGAACAATATGAATAAAATCTTTTCTGTAGCCGCATTAGCTATCTTTTCAGTTATGCGTATGAC
>CAVHUZ010000082.1:0-10109 GCA_963639545.1 Bacteroidaceae bacterium | reverse complement strand
TCGCAATGGCTTATTCGGACAATATACTGCGTATCACGTGGTGGGACGACGAGATTGACAGCATAGAAGAAGTAGACTCAGTTACATTCCGTAGGATTGCTTCATTTGAAGATTATGAGATCTACCCAGCTAATCTTTTCGTCACCACAAAAGAACAAACAGAACAAGCTATCAGAAAGATTCAAGATGACTTAACGATACAGATAGACCACTTTAACGAGATAGGCGAAGGTGTTAAAGCCCAGCGAATTAAGGAACGGGTAGAATATGATATCGAAATGATTAAGGAGCTAGGGCACTGTTCAGGTATAGAAAACTACTCTCGATATTTTGATGGGCGTCATGAAGGTGATCGGCCTTATTGTCTTTTAGACTTTTTCCCAAAGGATTTTCTGCTTATCGTGGACGAAAGTCACGTCACAGTGCCACAAATCAATGCGATGTATGGTGGTGACCGGGCACGTAAAAGAAATCTCGTGGAATACGGTTTCCGCCTGCCTGCAGCCTTTGACAATCGCCCATTGAAGTTTGATGAATTTATCAGCATGATTCATCAAGTCATCTACGTTTCAGCCACCCCTGCTAACTTCGAGCTTCAAGAAAGTGAAGGTGTTGTGGTGGAGCAAGTCATTCGCCCCACTGGGCTACTTGATCCCGAAATCATCATTCGTCCATCTGAGAACCAGATAGATGACCTGATGAACGAGATAGTGGAGCGTTGTGAGCGCCACGAGCGCACATTGGTAACCACTTTAACCAAGCGTATGGCAGAAGAGTTGACCGAATACTTGCTCAACAATGGGGTTCAGGCGGCTTACATTCATAGCGATGTGGCTGGCTTGGATCGCGTTAAGATTATCAACGATTTACGTGCAGGTACATTTGATGTACTTGTTGGAGTGAACCTGCTTCGTGAAGGTATTGACTTACCTGAAGTTTCGCTTGTTGCTATCCTTGATGCAGATAAAGAAGGTTTCTTGCGTAGTCAGCGCAGCTTAATCCAAACGGCAGGACGTGCAGCCCGAAACATCAATGGATTGGTTATCATGTACGCCGACACAATCACAGAAAGCATGCAGAAGACAATCGATGAAACACAACGACATCGTATCAAACAGATGGCATACAATGAGCAGCATCATATCACACCACAACCAATCGTTAAAGAGATTCATACAGCACTGCCCACTCAAACTAAGAATGAGCCTATCAAGACTTCATATGAAAAAGCCATTGCTTATCAAGAACAAGATCAAAATGTGGCATTTGCCGCTGATCCTATCGTCAAGCAAATGACTAGACAACAACTTGAGAAGAGCATTGCCAACACTACAATCTTGATGAAAGAGGCTGCTAAGGAACTTAATTTCCTTCAGGCTGCACAATATCGCGACGAGATCATAAGGCTAACAAAAGAGCTAGAGTCGAAATAAAGTTTCAACACTAGCTATTATTATAAGGTGAAGAAGCTGCCAAAACTCGACAAAATTACTTACCTTTGCAAAAGATTCATATAAAAACAGAATGAACAATAAGAAGTCAACGCTTGAACTAGGTACACGTCCGGTTGGTAAATTGTTGTGGCAATATGCCTTACCCGCTATCATAGCAATGACCGCATCGTCGTTATACAACATCATTGACCGTGTATTTATTGGACAGATTGTAGGACCTGATGCGATTGCAGGTCTTGCCATCACCTTTCCGTTTATGAATCTTAGTGCTGCTTTTGGAGCAGCTATCGGCATAGGATCTGCTACCACTATCTCAGTCAAGTTTGGACAGAAGGACTACGAAACCGCCGAAAACATCCTTGGGAATACGATTACACTCAACCTGATTGTGGGCTTATCTATAACCATAATCTGCCTAGTGTTTATCAATCCCATCCTACGCTTCTTCGGCGCAAGTGACGCCACACTGCCCTATGCTCGTAGTTTCATGCAAGTCATTCTTTTAGGAAATGCCATCTCACATATGTATTTCGGTCTGAACGCCGTACTACGCTCAGCTAGCAAGCCGCGACAAGCCATGAATGCCACACTATTTACGGTGGTCATGAATATCTTGCTTGACATGATTTTTATTTGGTGGTGGCATTGGGGCATACGTGGTGCTGCATTTGCCACAGTGATTTCACAGGCTATGGCACTGTGCTATCAACTTCATCTATTTGCAGACAAAAGTCAGCTACTCCATCTCAAGAAAGGTATCTATCGACTAAAAGCTGACCTTGTCAAGAATATTATCGGTATTGGAATCTCCCCTTTCTTGATGAACGTGTGCTCATGTGTCATCGTCATCTTCATGAACAATCTGCTTGTGCGGTACGGAGGTGATATGGCTGTAGGCTCGTATGGTATCGCCAATAGCATTGCCTTAATCTTCATCATGTTTGTCATGGGTGTCAACCAGGGCATGCAACCTATCGCTGGATACAACTATGGTAGCCAACAAACAGACCGATTGTTCCGTGTTTTGAAGTTGTCTATATTTGCCGCCACAGGTATCATGGTTACGGGATGGCTCATCGCGATGTTCTTACCTTATTATTGCGCACGTATGTTTACGACGGACCCAGAGCTAATACGTCAGTCTATGAGAGCGATCCGCATCAACCAGTTGTTGTTCCCAGTGGTGGGATTCCAAATGGTTATTGCCAATTTCTTCCAATGCATTGGGAAAGTAAAGATTAGTATCTTCTTGAGTCTTAGCCGCCAGCTTCTCATTCTTTTGCCAGCATTATTTATCTTATCATTGCTTTTCAAGCTTGATGGTGTATGGGCTGCCTTACCAACTAGCGACCTTACTGCCGCCATAATCGCAGCTGCGGTGATGGCAATATATATGAAAAAACTCAAACGACAATTAAACAATCGAGCTAATGAACAATAACCTTATTATAAATATAGGACGTCAGATTGGTTCTGGTGGCAGAATCATTGCAAAGCTTCTAGCTGACGATTTTAATTGCACATTCTTTGACAAAGAACTTTTGAATCTGGCTGCCAAGGAAAGCGGATTCTCCGAAAAGTTTTTTGAAGAAAACGATGAAAAGAAAGGTTTCTTTAAGAGCCGTTTCAATATTCAACTGCCTATACTGAACGATCATGTACTATTCCGCAACTCGTTCACACAAGAGAACCTTTATAAGTTTCAATGTGATGCTATACGCAAGGCGGCGCAACAAGGCAACTGCGTCTTTGTAGGACGCACTGCCGACTACGTTCTCCGCGATGAGCCATACAAGTTTGACATCTTCGTCACAGCCAACATTGAAGATCGCATTGCTACTGTTGCAGAAAGAGAGCATCTCTCTGAGGCAGATGCACTCAAGTACATCGAAAAGATGGAAGATGCTCGAGCTAGTTATTACAATTACTATACTGGCAAGAAATGGGGACACGCTAGCAGTTACGACATGTGCGTAAACTCATCGTTCTTGGGATTAGAGCTTACCGAGAAACTCATTTATGAATTTATCAATCAACGATTGGAAAAGATGCAATACCATTCCAACAAATAATAAGCGCCATCGGTCATGAAGCGAATAGGAATCATCAGCGATACACATAGCTACTGGGATGACCGGTATGCCCAACATCTTAATGATTGTGACGAGATTTGGCATGCTGGCGATATTGGAAGCATGGAACTGGCCGATAAGTTCGAGGCTTTGAAGCCTACGTTTAGGGCAGTTGTTGGTAACTGTGATGGCTACGATTTGCGCATGAGATACCGCGAAATGTTGCGGTTCAAATGTGAAGACGTTGATGTTTTGCTCAAGCATATCGGTGGTTATCCTGGTCATTATGATCGTTCTGTTATACGCTCCTTATACGCATCACCCCCTAACCTGTTTGTGTGCGGTCATTCACACATCCTAAAGGTGCAGTACGATCAATCCCTTCAATTGCTACATATCAACCCTGGCGCCGCTGGCCTACAAGGTTGGCAGAAAGAAAGGACTCTTGTCCGACTAGTCATTGACGGAAATAAGTTCAAGGATTGCGAAGTAATCAAACTCCATTAATAGTAAAGACATTAATTCAACATAAATTATGAAAACTTATCTTGTAACTGGTGCAGCTGGCTTTATCGGCTCCAATTTCATTAAATACCTTTTATATAAGAAATATCCCAACGAAGATATCAAAGTAATCATCCTAGACGCCCTGACCTATGCGGGTAACCTAGGAACGATTAAGGAAGACATTGATGACAAGCGTTGCTTCTTTGTCAAGGGCGATATCCGCGACCGCGAACTTGCTGATCAGCTTCTAAAGGATAATGATGTTGATTACATCGTAAACTTTGCTGCTGAATCACACGTTGACCGATCTATCGAAGATCCTCAACTCTTCTTGTCAGTAAACATCCTAGGCACACAGAATCTGCTTGATGCAGCTCGACGCGCATGGGTTACGGGTAAAGACGAGCAGGGATATCCCACTTGGAAAGAAGGTAAACGTTTTCACCAAGTGTCTACTGATGAAGTCTATGGTAGTCTTGGACTAGAAGGCTACTTTACCGAAGCTACCCCACTCTGCCCACATAGCCCTTATTCTGCAAGCAAGACCAGTGCCGATATGTTTGTCCAAGCATACCATGACACTTACCACATGCCTACTAGCATCACACGTTGCTCTAACAACTATGGACCTTATCATTTCCCAGAGAAACTCATTCCGTTGATCATCAACAATATCTTGGAAGGAAAGAAACTCCCTGTATACGGAAAGGGCGAAAACGTACGTGACTGGTTGTACGTCGAAGATCACTGTAAGGCTATCGACCTCGTAGTTCGCAATGGTCGTGAGGGTGAAGTGTATAATGTTGGTGGACACAACGAGATGAAGAATATCGACATCGTCAAACTGACCATCAAGACCATTCATGATATGATGGAAGAGAATGTTGCCTTAAGAGATGTGCTCAAGAAGAAAGAGCTCGATGCTAATGGCGACATTGACATCAGTTGGATTAACAATGATTTGATTACGTTCGTTGCCGATCGCTTGGGCCATGATCAACGATATGCCATCGATCCCACTAAGATTAAAGACGAACTGGGTTGGTATCCCGAGACCAAATTTGCGGATGGCATCGTAAAGACGATCCGTTGGAATCTCGAGCATCAAGCTTGGATACAAGAGGTAACATCAGGTGATTACCAAAAGTATTACGATGTCATGTACGGAAACGAACGACATGGACGCACTCTCTAACGATTTACATCTCTGCCTTACGCAACTCGGGGTGAACCCTAAACGTTATGGAGACACTGTACCTGAATACATCAAACGGTTGTTGCATCTTCTCACTCCGGACGACGAGCAGTTGGTAATTAGTCATTATGGGTTGTTTGGCCATCAAGCCGTCTCTTTGGCTATGTTGGCACAAACACGCCATATCGACGAAGAGGCTTTACAAGGCCAACTGATAAGTAGCCTACGCAAGATAGCCATCACGCCCGAATGGCAGATGCTACTGCCAATGACCAAGCTGAAAGCTATCAAATTGAAATAAGTTCTTCTTAACATCCAATTCTTTATACCATCACTGACAATGAAAAAGATATTACTATTAGGCTCAGGCGAATTGGGCAAGGAATTTGCCATTGCTGCTAAACGAGCTGGACAATACGTTATTGCATGTGACAAGTACAGCCTAGCACCCGCCATGCAAGTAGCAGACGAATGCGAAGTGGTCAACATGTTAGATGGTGACAAACTGACCGAAGTGGTCAACAAACATCAGCCGGACATCATCGTACCAGAGATTGAGGCGATACGCACAGAACGCTTGTTCGATTTCGAGAAGCAAGGTATCCAAGTCGTACCTTCAGCCCGTGCTGTCAACTTCACGATGAATCGCCGCGCCATACGTGACCTTGCATCAAAGGAACTCAAAGTAAGAACTGCCAAATATTACTATGCCAAGACCTTTGATGAATTTAAACATGCTGCCGACGAGATTGGATTCCCATGTGTGGTTAAACCTCTTATGTCCTCCTCTGGACATGGACAGAGCTATGTGCACAACGATGACGAGCTACAAGCTGCCTATAAGGAGGCTATGGAAGAAGGCAGAGGAGATGTCAAGGAAGTAATCATTGAGGAATTTATTGATTTCGATTCAGAGTTTACCCTGCTTACAGTGACTCAGAAGGATCGTCCCACTCTATTCTGTCCACCTATCGGACACATCCAGAAAGGTGGAGATTATCGAGAGAGTTGGATGCCATTTGCCATCAGTGACGAGGCTTTGAAGAAAGCGCAGGAAATGGCTGACCTTGTAACCCATTCACTTACGGGATACGGTTTGTGGGGAGTAGAATTCTTCTTAACAAAGAATGGAGAAGTTATATTTTCCGAACTCAGTCCACGCCCACACGACACGGGTATGGTCACCCTCAGCCATTGCACCAACTTCAGCGAATTCGAGTTACATCTCAGAGCCATTCTTGGTCTAAACATTCCCGCCATACACTTAGAGCATAGCGGTGCGTCCGCCGTTATCCTCTCACCTACGGAGAGTACACAGCCTCTACCGTATCGTTTAGACGATGTTTGCAACGAAGACCACGCTCGTGTGCGCATCTTCGGCAAGCCAGTTGCACACGTTGGCAGACGTATGGGAGTGGTTCTTTGTTACGACGAACCCAGAGCTGATATGACGGAGCTACGCAACAAAGCCAAACGTCTAGCCGCTACAGTTCTTGGAACAGATCCTTACATGAAGAAATAATGACAGAGATCGGAAGAATCATACATCTGAAGAAAATCACAGATCCACGCGGCAACCTTACTGTAGCAGAACAATTCCAAGACTTACCCTTTTCTATCAAAAGGGCTTATTGGGTATATGATGTTCCTGCAGGTGAGTCGCGTGGAGGTCATGCCCACAAAAACCTCTATCAATTCCTGATTGCGCTCAGTGGAAGTTTCACCGTTACCTTGGACAACGGAAACGAACAGAAGTCATTTCTGCTCAACCATCCTTGGGAAGGACTGCTTATCGGCCCCAACACATGGCGCACTCTCGACGATTTTTCTTCAGGTGCGGTATGTCTTTGTTTGGCTTCTGAAGAATACGACGAAGACGATTACATACGTGACTACGACGAATTTCTCAAATACATTAAATGATAGAAATCATACGATATACATCAGAGCATTGTAAAGAATGGAATGCATTTGTCAGCAGATCAAAGAATGCCACCTTTCTGTTCGATCGTAGCTATATGGACTATCATGCCGATCGATTTGTTGACCATAGTTTGATGGTATATCGTAAAGGCAAACTTATAGCTTTACTACCAGCCAACATTGTCGACACCACCTTATATTCGCATCAAGGTTTGACCTATGGAGGCTTGCTCACTGATCAGAAACTTACCACCCAACATGCGCTTGACATTTTTCAAGAGCTAAACCATTACTTCTTGCTTCAGGGAATCCATCGTGTCGTTTACAAAGCCATTCCGTGGATTTACCATCTTTATCCTGCTCAAGAGGACTTATACGCTCTTACCGAAGTGTGTCATGCACAACTTAAGACTAGAGAGATTTCATCCTCAATCATTCTCAATCGCAAGTTAAAGCTGACCGAATCACGTAGGTCTGGCATCCGCAAAGCATTGGCCAATGACATCACTTGCCGAGAAAGCAAGGACCTATCCTCTTTTTGGTCAATATTAGATAACAACCTTAGCTCTAAGTATCACACACACCCGGTCCATACATTGGCAGAAATTGAGCTCTTACAGAGTCGCTTCCCTAATCGGATTAAGCTTTATATGGCTTACCAAGACGAAATCGTTTTGGGTGGCACACTCGTCTATGAGACGCCGCAAGTGATTCACACCCAATACATATCTGCATCGCCACTAGGAAAAGCGTTGGGTGCCTTGGATGTTTTGCTTTATTGGCTCATCAATGATGTCTATACAGGGAAGCGATGGACTTACTTCGACTTTGGCAAATCAACCGAGGATCAAGGCCATTACCTAAACCAAAGCCTCATCTTTCAGAAAGAAGGATTTGGCGGAAGAGGAGTTTGCTATGACACTTACGAATGGAATATACAATAGAAAAGTATGGAACCTATCAAATATTTATCCTTACAACAGGTTAACGGATTGCATCTTGAAGAGATCACCCAAGCTGTGAACAATGTCGTTCATAGCGGATGGTATCTGAAGGGAGAGGCTACACAGACCTTTGAAGCCAACTTTGCTCAATACATCGGCACTGATCATTGTGTGGGATGTGGCAATGGGTATGATGCTTTATGGTTAATCTTCAGGGCATACATAGCTTTAGGCAAGCTCCAACCTGGTGACGAGGTGATTGTGCCAGCTAACACCTATATCGCTTCCATCCTTTCAATAACAGACAATGGCTTGAAGCCCATTCTCGTAGAACCAAACATCAATACCTTAGAGATAGACGATTCTCTCATTGAGCAACATATCTCACCACGCACAAAGGCAATACTCATTGTACATCTTTATGGACGTTGTGCTTGTACCGAGAAGATTCTATCTTTATGCGAGCAGCAACAACTCTTACTCATTGAGGACAATGCACAAGCACATGGCTGCACCTTTAAGGGAAGGAAAACAGGCAGCTTAGGCCATGCTGCTGCTCATAGCTTTTACCCAGGAAAGAATCTTGGAGCGTTAGGAGATGCTGGGGCTGTCACAACCGACGATTCCCTACTAGCTGAAACGATACGTTCCATCGGTAATTACGGCTCGTCACGCAAGTATGTGTTTCCTTTTAAAGGTCGCAATTCGCGTATTGATGAGATACAAGCAGCCGTACTCAATGTAAAACTAAACTATTTAGACCAAGAGAACGAGCGCCGTAAAGCGATAGCCACCTATTATTATAACACTATCACCAATCCTTTGATCTCACTGCCTAGTAAAGCCGATTGGCTGAATAAGACAGTAGATCATGTGTTTCATATCTTTCCTATTCTCTGCAAAGATCGGCAACAAGTGCAAACAGCATTAGCTAACGCCGGCATTGAAACCATGATCCATTATCCCATTCCTCCCCATCTGCAAGAATGCTATAAAGAATGGAACAATCTAAGAGGAAAGCTACCCATCACCGAACAGATTCATCAGCAAGAATTGTCTATTCCTTGCAATCAAGTGATGACTCAAGAGGAGGCTGCATACATTGTCAAGAGCCTCAACGCTATCAAATAATGCTTATCACACAACACCTTTCAAGCATATCATTATTAACTTAATACTCTATACATTATGGCACATTTCTGTAAAAACTGTGGAACCAGCATTCCCGACGGAGCTAGCTTTTGTCCCAAATGCGGCACCCCTTCTAGTTCTCTTCCAACTAGCAATCCTTACGAACAAAGCGCAGACGAATACATCTCGGAGTCCACGCCCAATCCTATCACAAAGTTGTTAGACTACATTGACGATGGCAGATTCTTCCGTGAGCCCCTCGTCTACTTATACCGTATCATCGGTGCATTGTGTATTTTGCCTGCCATTGGCTTGCTTTTCTATATGTGTTCAGACGCAGGCGAATACTTAAAGTTTACATTAGGTAGTGTCGTTAGTATCATAGTATTGTTTATTGTAACATTGGCTGCAGGCGTCTTTTCTTGTTTTCTTTGGTTTAACCGAGCAAACAAGTTGCAAGACAAAGTTGAAACCAATAGTGAAATGGTAGTTATGCCCTTATGTGCAGACTTGCTACAGACCATGCTAGAATGTTCCGGATTACAAGTTATGTTGTTTTATCCACTCTTTCTCCTTTATTATGGCATCATAGGCCAAGCTTTAAGTCCTTTGGTTTCATCAAGTGAATACATCGTAATATTAGTCGGCACCCTTTTATTTGCGGTATTGTTAGTCTTACTAGGATATATCTTGGTTCTTGCTTCACATTATGTTGGAGAAAGCATTCGTGCAATAGCAATCATCGTAAACGACCTTCGCAAGATTAGCAAGAAACAATAATCATCGATTAACGTTCCAAATGTAACCATCCGAATTAAGCCGACTTGCACATGACAAAAAAATCGGCTCATCCGTTAAATGCGTGGATAGATCAGTCGCCTAC
>CAVHUZ010000081.1:0-10336 GCA_963639545.1 Bacteroidaceae bacterium | reverse complement strand
GTCACGGACCGTTTAATCTTGCTGCGCGGTCACAGACCGTTTAATCTTGCTGCGCATATATTATAGGCATAATATGCATAATAGGCCTATTATGCACAATGGGTGGGCGAAGCGAGACTAAACGGTCTGTGACCGCTGTGCCCCCGAGACTAAACGGTCTGTGGCCGCTAGTACTAGGCATTGGGGTGGTATGTGTGTGGCTTGTTCGTGTTGCCAGGCTTCGTCGTTGGGTAGGTAGGCGGTGTGCCATCCGGCTTCGTTGGCGGGAAGGATGTCGCTCTTGAGACTGTCGCCCACCATGAGTGCTTGCTGGGGTGGGACGTGGTAGATGTTGGCGATGTGCCGATAGGTGTCAGCGTCCTTGTGTGTGACGATGTGTGTGGCGTGGAAGAGGGGTGCGAGGCCGGAGCGATCGATCTTGCGTTGCTGGTCGAGGAGCTCGCCCTTGGTGAGGAGGATGAGCTGGTAGCCCTGGCTGCGTAGCGAGGTGAGGGTGGGGCGTACGTCGGGGTTGGGGGTGATGGGCATCTCCATGAGCTCGTAGCCTAGGTGTAGGATGGCTTCGAGGACGTCGGGTGTGACGCGGTGGTGTGTGGCGGTGAGGGCGTTCTCGATGAGTGAGAGGGTGAATGCCTTCACGCCGTAGCCGGTGAGGGGTAGGCGCTGTGTCTCGGTGTGGTAGAGGGTGGCGTGTGCCTCTTCTGCGCTGATCCATGGGCTGAGCAGCGTGGCATAGCGTGAGATGATGTCGTTGTAATGGCGCTGACAGGGCCATAGGGTGTCATCGGCATCAAAGGCGATGAGCTTGATGCCGTGAAGAAGGGTGGATGGGTTCATGTCAGCAGCCCCAGTAGTCGTCTACGGCCATGTCGTGATAGCACTCGGTCATCTCGTCCATAGCCTTATTGAATAGCTCGTCGGTCTTACATGCTGTGCGATAGCAAGCCTCGAGGCCTCCGCGTTCGTCCAGCTGATCCCATACCAGATAGGGCTCGTCATGTAGCAGGGCAGCCATGGCGTCACCCATGAGGCGTATGACGGTGGACTGTCTGACCTTGACGTCCTTGCCGTTCATGGTGATCAGTGAGCGTATGGCTAGTCCGTAGGCGTGCATGCCGGCGCGTACCACGGCGCGTATGGCTGCGGGTGCTGCTACGAGGTCGTTGTCGTCGGCGTGGCACCAGTGTTCAAAGTGCTCGCTGATGGGTTCGCGTTGTCCGTTGACCATCGTGCCTAGGCATCGGCGGTAGCCTCGCTGAAGGGCGTAGAAGAGCTTGGTGCGTCGACAGCCGAAGCGTAGCAGATCTGTTGCCATGGTGGCGGGCGAGAAGTGTTGTGCTTCTATCTCATTGACGGCCGCGGGATAGTCGGTATAGTTGAGCGCGATGAGCAGGGGCGCCATCACCTCTGAATAGCGATTGATCACTTTCTCCACCTCGTCTACCATCAACCGTCGTAGGTCTTTGGGGTCGTAGCTGCTCTCGCCTGGGGTGGCGAGACCTTCGATGAGGGCGGTGGTGTATCCGTCAAAGAAGGCATGCGTCATTGCATCAACAACCTTAAATCTGTTTATCTCCATGATAGATATTGATAGGCATAATATGCATAATAGGCCTATTAGGCGCAGCGAGACTAAACGGTCCGTGACCGCGAAGCGAAACTAAAGCCTCTGTGAGGCCGAGACTAAACGGTCCGTGACCGCGCAGCGAAACTAAACGGTCTGTGACCGCTGTGGGGGCGCAGCAAGACTAAAGCCCCTGTGGGGCCTGTGGGGCTACTGGAAGTAGTAGAGGAAGGTGGCGATACCTTCGAGCGCTGGCTTACGTTCGCCTTCTATCTCGATATGAAACTTGATTTGCACTTTGCAGATGCCTCGTAGGTTCTCGATGCTATGCAGCGAAGCCACTAGGCGCACGCGACTGCCCGTGAGCACGGGTTTACCGAATCGCATCTGATCCATGCCATAGTTGACCATCATCTTGAGGTTGTGCACCTCGATGATCTGTTCCCACATATATGGCAGGAGTGACAGCGTGAGATAGCCGTGAGCTATCGTGCTGCGGTAAGGGCTCTCTGTGCGAGCGCGATCCACATCCACGTGTATCCATTGGTGATCCAGCGTAGCATCGGCAAAGGCG
The DNA here is from genome assembly GCA_963639545.1 of Bacteroidaceae bacterium. GTDB lineage: Bacteria > Bacteroidota > Bacteroidia > Bacteroidales > Bacteroidaceae > Prevotella. The sequence continues at coordinate 8,198 of CAVHUZ010000081.1, read as the reverse complement.
TTGATACGATCCTGATCCACTTCCAGCCACTCACTGCGACCCAGTTCCTGACCTAGGTGGGTAGCAAACTCTTCATACGAATTGATTACAAGTTTTTCCATTGTTGATTGATTTTTGACCGCTCAGGCCACTCCTTCAGGGCGTTCTTGCTAGGCGATGAGCAGCGCACGCGGTCCGTTCGCTATCGGCACATCATGTGCCACAGCGTACAAAGGTACGAAAATAATGTTATATCCTCACACCTTCAGCCTGTTTTCCTACCTAAATCCTCTTCCGCGGCTCACCATCGATGGAAGAGCCCGTGGCCTCGGCGGGATATCGCTAACTAGTTAACCATCATACCTTTAACCCCGAACGGCTACCAAAACAGTCTAACCACACGGCGCAACTATGCCAAAAAGATTTCCACTTTCCAATAGAACCACCCTCATTATCAAGCATATAACACTATTTAACAATAAGAAAATACACCTCAAAGCAACATTTTCTCGAATCTTTTACTTACCTTTGTCCTCGCTTTGCCGCAGCTACGAGAGAGCATATAAGGCGCTGCAAAGCATAGAAAATAAAGCGCAGACAATCATAAAAAGGCGCAGCATGCATAAAAAAGCGCAGCCAAGCATAATAAAGCGCAGCCAAGCATAAAAAAGCGAAGCACGCATAAAAAAATACCTGACAATGATACAGACAGTTCTCAAACGCGACGGACGCGTGGTGGGCTTCAACGAACAAAAGATACAAGCCGCCATCCGAAAAGCCATGATCCACACCCAGAAAGGGGAGGACGAACAACTCATACAACGCATCGCCACACACATCTCCCTCCGAGGCAAGGATCAGATGAGCGTGGAAGACATACAGGACGCCGTGGAAAACGAGCTCATGAAAAGCTCGCGCAAGGACGTAGCCAAGGTCTACATCGCCTACCGAGACCAGCGCAGCATAGCCCGCAAAGCCAAGACACACGACATCTTCATGAGCATCGTCAATGCCAAGAACAACGACATCACACGTGAAAACGCCAACATGAATGCCGACACCCCTGCCGGAATGATGATGAAGTTTGCCTCCGAAACCACCAAACCCTTCGTAGACGACTACCTCCTTTCCGAAGACGTGCGCTACGCCGTGGAACACAACTACCTACACATCCACGACAAGGACTACTATCCCACCAAGAGCCTCACCTGCGTGCAGCACCCACTGGACAAGATCCTACAATACGGATTCACCGCCGGACACGGATCCTCACGCCCCGCCAAGCGCATCGAGACCGCATCCGTGCTAGCCTGCATCTCCCTAGAGACCTGTCAGAACGAGATGCACGGAGGACAAGCCATTCCCGCATTCGACTTCTACCTAGCACCCTACGTGCGACAGTCGTATATAGAAGAGGTGAAAAATCTTGAAGCGCTATCCGGCCGCAACCTCTCTGCCCACTACCAGCGCCAGTTTACCGATTATCTAGACAAGCCACTGGACGGACTAGAAGGCGACGAGCGACTCATCCAGCACGCCGTTAACAAGACCGTGGGACGCGTCCACCAAGCCATGGAAGCCTTCATACACAACATGAACACCATCCACTCACGCGGCGGCAACCAAGTGGTCTTCTCGTCCATCAACTACGGCACAGACACCTCAGCCGAAGGACGATGCATCATGCGCGAGATCCTCAAGAGCACCTACCAAGGCGTAGGCGGAGGCGAGACAGCCATCTTCCCCATACAGATATGGAAGAAGAAACGCGGCGTCAACTATCTTCCCACCGACCCCAACTATGACCTCTACCAGCTAGCATGTAAGGTCACGGCTCGCCGCTTCTTCCCCAACTTCCTCAACCTCGACGCCACCTTCAATCAGAACCCCAACTGGCACGCCGATGACCCACACCGCTACCAGTGGGAGATAGCCACCATGGGATGCCGCACACGTGTCTTCGAAAACCGATTCGGGCCCAAGACATCCGTAGCACGAGGCAACCTCAGCTTCTCTACCATCAACATCGTCAAGCTAGCCATCGAGTGCATGGGCATACACGATCAGCACGAGCGCATCGAAGCATTCTTCCAAAAGCTTGACCGCATGCTCGAGGTCACTGCCAAACAGCTCGACGAACGATTCCAGTTCCAAAAGACCGCACTAGCCAAGCAGTTCCCCTTACTGATGAAATACCTATGGATCGACGCCGAAAAGCTCGGAGCCAACGATACCATCGAGCAAGTGATCAACCAGGGAACCCTCGGCATCGGATTCATCGGATTGGCCGAATGTCTCAAAGCACTCACCGGACACCACCACGGCGAGAGCTCCGAAGCACAAGAGCTGGGTCTGAAGATTGTCAGCCACATGCGCAACCGCGCCAACGAGTTCTCCGAACGCTATCAGCACAACTACTCCATCCTGGCCACTCCAGCCGAAGGACTCAGCGGACGATTCACTAAGTTTGATAGGAAAGAGTTTGGTATCATCAACGGCGTCACCGACCGCGACTATTACACCAACTCCAACCACGTACCCGTCTACTATAAGTGCACCGCCCTACACAAGGCTCAGATCGAAGCTCCATACCACGACCTCACACGCGGCGGACACATCTTCTACGTCGAGATAGACGGCGACGCCACACACAACCCACAAGTGATCATGAGCGTCGTAGATATGATGGACCGATACAACATGGGATACGGCAGCGTCAACCACAACCGCAACCGATGCCTTGACTGCGGATACGAGAACGCCGACGCTGACCTCAAAGAGTGCCCCAAATGCCACTCTACCAACATCGACCGCCTACAACGCATCACCGGATACCTCGTCGGAACCACCGACCGATGGAACCACGGCAAACTAGCCGAACTGCACGATCGCGTCACACACGGCTTTGGGTCACAAACCCTTTAGTCTCGCTGCGCCGCATAGCGCAGCCACTGACCCTTTAATCTCGGGGTCACAGACCCATTAGTCTTGCTTCGCGGTCACAGACCGTTTAATCTTGCTGCGGCCTCACAGAGGCTTTAGTCTCGCTTTGCGGCCACAGGCCGTCTAGTCTTGCTGCGCTTAATAGGCTCACCCCGTCTAAAGATAATCGAGAGCTGACCGATAGAAGTCACACAATAGCTTCTGTCAGTCAGCTCTTTACATTATATACGATGCCACGCAGCCCGTCACGATCATTTACATAACAATATCTTTATATATTTATCTTATTACGTAGATACACCTTTCTATATATACATAAAGCCATCCCTCAGACCCGAAAAGCCACGCACCATCATCTATATCGCCCCCATAGCATCCCTAGCATGACAAGAGAACCATCTCCACAATGCAGACCGGAGATATCATAAAAGTAGAAAGATTTATCCCCTAAGCCGACGGAAGAGACCTCTAAAGCAGATAGAAGAGACCTCTAAAGCAGATAAAATATTCCTATAAAACGAATAGAAGATTCCTCTAAAACAGAAAGAATATTCCCCTAAAGCAGATTCCTCACCGCCACGCCTCCGAAACCCCTTATATATAAATAAGGTGTAACCTTGCCCCAAAGCACCATCCGCATACCAAGAAAAGCCCCCTAAAAACAAAAAATAAATTATTCTTTCGCAAAAAATAAATTAATCCTCCCCAAAAATCAATTTATTCCTCCTCACCACACAATCCCTTTCACCTCATCATCCATCACACATCACGCCCCAAAACCTATCGCATCACGCTCCAAAACCTACCGCATCATCCGCCAAAAGCTACCACTTCATCCGCCCAAACCGTCCTCATCCTCCTCACAAACCCACATCGCCGCCCATCCAAGCCGCAATCACCACCTGGCCACCACATCTCTCATCCCTCAAAAAAGCACTCCTCTCCCAAATCAGAATGGCAGTTATGATAAATAGGGCCCCACAGGGGCTTTAGTCTAGCTGCGCCGCATGGGCATTTAGTTTCGGTCGCAGATCCATTAGTCTCGCTGCGCGGCCACAGACCGTTTAGTCTCGCTTCGCGGCCACAGGCCGTTTAGTCTCGCTTCGCCTAATAGGCCTATTAGGCATCTTATACCTATAACACCCACTAAAAAAAGAAAAAGCCAGCGTATCCTTCCTTATCCACAACCCACAGCAACCCCATACCCCAAACACGGCAACAGCTTCCCACCTCACGGAGAGAAGCTGTGTACTTGAATTACCTTTAAACTAATACTTTGAGATCTGCCCTAAATATTATACCAATTATTTCAAAAAAGTAATCTCAAAAATGATTTCAGTTCCGATTTTAATTCAATAACGATTAGTTTATAATAATATGAAATATCTGTTCGATTCTTGATTACACTGCAAATATAATTATTAATTGTCATATTGCAAAACATTTTGCTGATTTTTTTATAAAAAAACCGGTGTGCACGTACACAAGCCATTGATATATGTCAAAAATAAAGCGTTTCTGCAAAATCTCCGTACAAAACGTAAGGCAAAACAAGAGATTTGCTGTAATTTTGCAAACATCAAACAGGTAAGAATAGATTGTTTAGGTTAATACGATAAATTGGGTTTTAGTTATTAGGTAAAATTGATTGTTTAAAGAAAATAGGAAGTTAGTTATTTTAGGTATAGATAGATTGTTATAGGATTAAAACCAAGGCTTGAGACAAGTCGGGTTACAATGATTTAAAGTAATTTAAGAAGCCAAAAGGCGCGTTCAGGGAAGCATCCTGAGCGCGCCTTTTGAGGTTATTTGAGGTCATTTGAAGCTGAATCCACCCGCCACCGCACCTCCTCCATCACCCAGTGGAGATAAATTATTCTCTATCAGTGATATTTCTTCAATAATTATTGTACCTTTGCACACTGAATCATATAACAACAAACAATAACTGTATAGGTAATCTGTAGCTGAAGGCGCATCTCATACCCGAGCCCTCCGCAACCCGCTACACGATAAACAGAAGCATATGAAAAAGAATTATTCCTCACCAAGTCTAGAAGTAGTAATCGTCGAGAGCGACACCATGTTGCTCGCAGGAAGCGGAAGCACTGACAAAAAAGATCAAGTCATAGATAAAGTAACAATCGACGGCAACGGCACCCTGATCACCGATGGCGGCGAGACCGACCCTAATGAGGAATACAATCCCATGTAAAGCGGTCACACTGTCACAGGGGTCACGGACCCTTTAGTTTTCGCGGTCACGGACCGTCTTGTCTCGCTTCGCCTAATAGGCCTATTATGCATATTATGCCTATAATATAGGCGCAGCAAAACTAAACTGCCTGTGGCAGCGTACCTCCCCACTTATAAAGGTAAGATTATGAAAAGATTTCAGACACATTTACTATTGGCGCTGTCCCTCATCTTCCTAGGGACACTGCCCAGCATGGCCGACAGCAAGGCCGAATCATGGAGCTATCCCAGTTCCAACCCCGGGCGAGAATGCTTTACCGGTAGCGGCACAGCATCCTCACCCTACCTCATCCAGTGCGCACAGGATCTGGCCAACCTCGCTTACATCGTCACCGACAACAATGACGACGTGACAGGTAAGTACTTTAAGATGACACGCGACATCTACCTCAACGACTTCACCGTAGATGCCAATGGCGCCATCAACGCCAATGGTGACCTAAAGAAGTGGACACCCATCGGCGAATATGGAAGAGTTTGGAATGACGACTTCCAAGGCATCTTCGATGGCGATGGCCACACCATTTACGGACTATACATAGAGGAAAATGACAATCGTCGATACGTCGGATTGTTCGGCACCATAGAGGACGCCACCATCAAGAACCTTACCATCAGGAACGCTTATGTTAATATAAAAGAACCTAGCACGGATGGCATGGAATGCGGCACATTGGTCGGAACATGTATCAATTCGACATTCTCTAACGTAAACGTAGTGGATTGCTACGTGCTAGGAAGCAATTCCAATAAATATAGCATACACGCAGGAGGACTGATCGGTAAAGCCTATAACGACATAACGCTCAACGATTGCTCCTTTGACGGAACCATCCATACGTCCTGCTACGGCAACGACGCATATCTTGGCGGACTGATCGCAGCCTATTCAGAATCAGGACTCCACAGTTATATTACGCTACGGCTAACACGCTGCCAAAGCAAAGGCGAAATAAAGGTTATAAACCGTGGCTCTTCCTTAATAACAATAGGAGGATTTCTAGCAGAAGAATTTAGCGATGACTATAAGGTCTATCTCACCGAATGTGTGAATAGCACCAACATAACAATAGACCTTTATAAAGATGCTACCGCATTACCTATCTCTATCGTGGCACACCATTTTGCGGATGGTGCTACAGAAATGAGAAAATGTGTCAATCTTGGAGATATCACCATTGCTGATTCAAAGCTAGAGAAGGCAGAATTGACGCTATCTAGAACTGTGGACAAATACTTTGACTGCGCTAACTACGGCCACTACATCTTAGCGACAACCGACGAGGGCATACAAGCCACCATCAGTCCCGGACAGAACCAGGTCTACCACACCAGTGACGGACAGAACCTCATCCTTTGGCAAGAAGCCAAGCCAACAAAGCTCGGCACCAATGACACCTACAACAGCAACGGCACCGAGTTCAGTCTAGACTCGCTGAATAACAACACCGCTCTCGTGGCTAAGCTCAACGAGGAAGCGGGCGAAAACATTTGGGGCTTCTACGATATCACCGAAAACGGCAAGACCTACTCCGTGCCTTTCCCCGTAGCCTGCGGCGGCGTACCAACCAGTATGTATAAGAATGACAAAGGCCAATATGTGATCAGCTCCGAAGCCGATCTGCGCATGCTGCAAAACATCATCAGTAATGCTACCACCACCAACGGCTACTACATCCTCACACAAGACCTTGACATGTCAGCCAGTGCGCCACTCACACAGATGGGCGACGAGACGCATGCGTTCAGCGGAACACTCGATGGCAACGGGCACATCATCTCCGGCCTGACCATCAAGGGACACGCACTGATAGGCAACCTCTCCGGAACGGTGAAGAACCTCGGGCTGGTGAACATGAAGTTTACAGGTGGCAATGACTACTGTGCGCCGTTTGCCTACAAGGCAGGCTACTCGGCTGATGCGTCTATCCTCAACTGCTATGCCGGAGGTAACATCACCCTAGCCGATAGCACCAACACTGGCACCATCCTAGCCGGACTGATCTACGAGGCAGCGGGTAACAAGGTCAGCGTCAAGAACTGCTACTTCCGAGGCGTCATGGCCAATGCCACCAGCGTCAGCAACCAAGGACATTTCTACTATGGCATGGTGGGAAGCAACAAGATAGGCACCTCGCTATCGCTAAACGATAGCTATGCCCACTTCAGTTTCAACGAAACGCTGGGTATAGGTGCAGGCATCCTGCCCACCAATGAAGCGTCCGCAAGTGGAACCAACTACCACTACCTCTGCCCCCAATTCTCCGATTCCATTGGAAAGGTGAATAGTAACGCCGAGCTCGCCGCTTGCTTTGCAGGCAAGGAGGGATGGCTCACTGGCGCCTACCGCCCCGTGCTGGACAGCGTGCGCCACTATGAGCTCACCTCATACTATGGGCAGACCGTGTACGCCGACGCCATACCGCTGGACGACGATAGCTGCCGCAATGAGATCTTCATCCATAAGCTCACTAAAGAGACAACCAATGATCCGCTCATATGGACACTGCCTAAGGTGGCTGCATGTAATATGACCTATGGCGCCTGCTTTATGCTCAACTGCCATCTCTATGCTGACAAGCCCTTCTGCTTCAACCCACTCGAAGGCTCAAAGAACTCTGGACTGCTCCACTACCCGCTCACCTTCTCAGACAAGTATGCCATCCGTCTGATGTGCCTACCTGCACCGCTGTACAAGAGAGATCTGCCCGAAGGCGCTGAGCTCTTCCTCGTGAGCAAGCCCATTGGCGACGCCACCGAGGGCTATGAGGCTTATCTCGATTCAGCCGACTATGTACCCGCGGGCATGCCGTTCCTCATCTATATGAGCAAGAAGCCTACCGAGACCGTCGACATTCTGCTTCGTGGCGACATCGTCACTGAGCCGCAATCCACCTTCACACTCAAAGGCGAAGAGATCGTGAGCGGACTCACTGGCACCTTCGAGGACAAGCACCTCGAGAAAGGTTGTGCCGGCTTCGACTTCTCTACCGCTGAGGTCAACATCAAGTATGAAGCCG
>CAVHUZ010000080.1:4740-10437 GCA_963639545.1 Bacteroidaceae bacterium | reverse complement strand
CAACAATGAATTTCCACATAACTTGTAGTACAGACAATAATTATTTACAGCATTGCATGGCAATGTTGTGCAGTGTGCTCGACAATAACCAAAGGCATTCTATAACTGCTCATATCCTGCATAGTGAGTTAACAGAAGTATCACAACAGTTCATATCTGATTTGTTTACTAAATATGGACAAGAGGTAAAGTTTTATGATGTTTCAAGTAACCCGATGCTAGAAAACTGCAAACTTTTTCATCCCCATCTCAGTATTGCTGCTTATTATAGGCTAGTATTAACAACGCTTGTCAGCCCAGATATAGATAAGATGCTGTACCTTGACTGTGATGTGGTAGTGTTGCAGGACTTAGAAGAATTGATGTCGCTTAATATTGACGACTATGGTGTAGCTGCCATCAATGACTGTACACCCGCCAACAACAAGCATCGCATGGATATTGGTAACGGTCTTACCGACCGTATGTTCTGTTCAGGTGTAATGCTCCTGAATCTAAAATATTGGCGTGAACACAACTGCTATAAACAGTTTTTTGACTTTATAGAAGAAACCAATAGCGAACTGATATTTGAAGACCAAGATGTGTTAAACTACGTTTTCCGCAATAGGTGGTTGCAGTTACCATATAAATATGGTGTAACGCCAATGTCTATTGCACCATTAGATAAATGTCAAAAGGCATTTGATATTTACGAATATCGTTTTCAGCCCGCCATTCTTCATTTTGCCGCGTATACCAAACCATGGCATTACGCCAAACTATCAGGCTATCCTAATGTAAAGCAGACCATAGCATCACCCGAAGTCGTTAAGAAAATCAGACGTGGTATGATACGCTATTATCTGAATGCGTATCTCCGTCCGTTGATTCCGAACATTCTTGAGATGCTAGTTATGGATATATTCTATTTATTGCTCTTTATCTTTACTTGTATCTTCCGCCCCAAACAGATTAAACCATTACTACTTAAGTTATGGCTTAGGAAATATCTTTAGAGAATAATATTTCAAAGCCTGTCTAAAAAGCCTTTCTAAAGGCTAAACGCAGAAACGCATTGACTTTACCCCTGTAAAGTCAATGCGTTTCTGCGTTTATATGGTAATCTCTCCTGCAATGCTTCGGTTCATCCACTGGCGCACCATAGCGGGATCATCATAGGCCGCTTGCAGATACATCAGTTTGGTGACGGCGGCTTCGACGGTGGAATCGTGACCGCTGAGCACACCCGCATCTTTCAGTTGGTAGCCGGTGTCATAAAGACCCATCTCCACATGACCACTAATACACTGACTGATATTCACCACAACGATGCCACGCTCAGTGGCGTCATGGAGCAAACTGCGCAGCCAAGGAAACTGTGGTGCATTGCCTGCACCATAGCTACGCATCACGATACTACGTAGACCAGGAGCTTCTAACATATGCCGGATGATGCTTTCACGCAAGCCTGGACATAAGGAGAACACAATCACATCATTGTTGAGGCTAGTGTGAGGTATCATGGGTTGAGAGATGTCGGGCTTGAGGATGTAATGGTCGTTGAAAGTGAAGTTGACACCCGCCTCACAGAGATGGGGATAGTTGAATGAATCAAAGGCGTTAAACTCCTCAGCATTACGTTTCGTAGCACGATTGCCACGTAACAGATGCCCATTAAAGTAGATACACACCTCAGGAATATGCGCCGTTCCATCGGGATGATGGGCAGCAGCTAGCTCAAGGCTCGTCATAAGGTTCTCCTTGCCATCCGTACGGAGCTGACCGATGGGCAACTGCGATCCTGTTAAGATGACTGGTTTGGTGAGGTTCTCAAACATAAAGGATAGGGCAGAGGCGGTGTAAGCCATCGTATCCGTGCCGTGTAATATCACAAAACCATCGTATTCATCGTATCTAGAGGCAATAAGTTCCACAATCTTTGCCCAATGAACAGGTGTCATATCCGACGAGTCAATAGGAGGATCAAACTGATACGTGTCCACATCCGTATCTAGCTGGGTGTATTCGGGTATCTTATCCAAGAGCAGAGAGAAGTCGAGAGGCTCTAGCGCACCCGTGAGTTTGTTGCATCCCATACCGATTGTTCCACCGGTGTAAATCAATAACACTTTGTTGGTTCTGTTCATATCTTCCTATTATAAAGAGGTTATTGGTGTTTTCATATTGCGATTTGAGGCGGTTTCATCGATGTCCTTGTATTACCATTTCCCGAATAGACAACGACGTGGCGCTTTTGATGCTGCAAAATTACATTATTTATATACGCAGACCAAAGGTTTTATATATTTTGTTGCAAAAAACATTTGGTAGGTACATCAAAGATGGTTATCTTTGCATAAAACTAATAGATATGAAAGCAAGCGAACAGACCATTCAGCAGATTAGGCGTTTCCTTAACAAGGTAGCGCAGAAGTTTCCCTCAAGCGAGGAAACGGACATCATGACCGATATCCATATCCGCACCTCACAAGACAGTGGCGACTTGATGGCTTTTGATGACAACGATAGCGAGGTCACCCGTTGCGTGGTGGAACAATGGATCAATTATCCTGGAGAAGATTTCTACCCTTCAGTGACTAGCCTTCTTCGTAATGAGATCACCACAATGAAAGCCACCTTGGAGACGCTAGGTATCATGAAGCCTTATAGTTTTGTGCTTGAGAACGATGACAAAGAGGGCGTAGCCGAGCTTTATCTCGTGGACGATGACACGATTATCCTGGGTGACGAGTTGATGAAAGATCTCGACACCGACCTAGATTCGTTCTTAAACAACCTCATGAAGGAAGATGCCTAAACCGTTATTCATCAGAAGCATAACACTCTCAATCCTGAGTTTAGGTTTAACGTCAGCAGTGGCGCAGCGCCATGAGATTATTAACCATCAGGTTCGCTCGCTTCAGGTTGTAGCTAATGATGATTGGCAGCAGCTACCTATCATGGAGCTAGGTAATGGTAGCGTCACCATCAGTTTTGACGATCTCACGCATACCTACCGTCGCCTAGCTTATCGCTTGCAACATTGTGAAGCCGATTGGTCTATCTCCACATCCCTTTTTGATAGCGACTACTGCAATGGCTTTGTCGAAGGCAACACCATCGAGGATGTCACAGAGAGCATATTGACCAATACGCTTTACACCCATTATTCGCTTACGCTTCCTAATGAACATTGCGCACCGAAGATCTCGGGCAACTATCTGCTGACCGTCTATGATGAAAACAATGGCAACGAGCCTATTCTCACAGCTTGCTTTATGGTAGTAGAACCCGTTGCGCAACGTATGGGCGTCAGTCTCAATATGACCACACGCACCGATGCCTCTATCAACCAACAGCACCAACAAGTGGAGATGGAGCTGAAATATGCCAACTATAAGGTAACACAACCCATGGATCAGATCCACACAGTTTTGCTGCAAAACCAGCGATGGGATGATGCCCGCGTCGATGCCCGACCGCAATACACTATGGCTGACGGCTTGCGTTGGAGCCATTGTCCTCAATACCTCTTTGACGCAGGCAACGAATATCGGAAGTTTGAGATCTTGCAGACGGATGTCGCCTCGATGGGTATCGATCATATGTCATGGGACGGCAGTCAATATCATGCTTATCCTTTCTTAGCACAGCCGCGCCCCAACTACCTTTACGATGTGGATGCCGATGGTGCTTTCCTCATCCGCAACTCTGACAACATCAATGCGGATAACGAAGCCGACTATGTGCTAGTACATTTCCAATACGCCTGTTCGGAGCCTTACAACGAGCCTGTTTACCTCAACGGAAACTTCACCTATGACCGTTTCTTGCCTGATTACCAGATGGAATATGACGCAGAGCAACATCTATACGAATGTGTGGTACCGCTAAAGTTGGGCTACTATAACTACCAGTTCCTGCGCCAAACCTCCTCCAACACCTATTCATACCTTCCCACTGAGGGAAACTTCTATCAAACCGAAAACAAATACCAAGCGCTGGTCTACTACCGCGAAAAAGGCGGACGCACCGACCGCTTGGTGGGATACAACGAATGGAAACCATAAAACGAATCTTCCTTACATTCATATTGCTGACGGGATGTTGGCTTACAGCGTATGCCAATAGCTGGAATGCGGATAACACCCCTATGGTGCACCTCAAGGATGCACGTCGATACCTATGTGATCCAGAGCAGATCATCAGGGCACAAAACCGCGATTCCATCGATCATTACCTCTACGCATTGGATAAGGAATGCGGCATAGAGAGTGTGTTTGTCATTGTCAACCATGTGGATAACGGCGATACCTTCCGTTATGCCACAGAGATAGGTAAGAAGTATGGGGTGGGTGACAAGCGCACACATCGTGGATTGGTGGTAGTGGTGGCGGTGAAAGACCATCGTTACTTCATTGCCACAGGCAAAGGCCTAGAAGCAGACCTCACCGACGCAGAGACCGACATCATCGCGCGGCATTGCATCGTACCTAACATGCGTAACGATAAGCCTGATGAAGCCATGCTCCAAACCGCCAAGACGCTTTATAAGAAGTTTAAGACGGGTAAGCTAGACACTACCAAAGCTACAAAACAGGACGAAAACAGCGGAACCATCGGTTTCATCATCGTCATCGCCGCCATCTCTATTTGGTGGTGCTGGGTCTACTTTCATAATGACAATGACCAGCACAACAACAAAGGTAAGGGCAACCGAGGTGGTAGAAGAAAGACCGGCAGCGACATCCCATTTATCGTGATGGGACCCGGCTTCATGTCCGGAAGACACCAAGGTAGTGGTTTTGGTGGCACAACAGGCGGCTCATTCGGTGGTGGCAGCTTCGGCGGCGGCGGCTCTGGCGGCAGTTGGTAACAAACAATCGAGATAGAAGAAATCAATATAAAACCTATAAAACCATAAGATTATGCAAAAATCTAACCTTAAACGCTATGGCATCATCATCGGCATCGTTGTCGTAATTGTCATCGCGTCCATTTCTAGTTATAACAACCTGGTGAACCAACAAGAACAAGCCACCACTGCATGGAGCAATGTGGAGACGGCTTACCAGCGCCGTGCCGACATGATGCCTCAACTGGTAAAGATAGCAAAGGCTTATGCCAAGCACGAACAGGAGACGCTCACCAAGGTAGTGGAAGCCCGCAAGCAAGCGGCATCTATCAAACTAGATCCTACCACGATGACCGCAGAGCAGATGAAACAGTTTCAGGACGCACAAGGCGCTTTGTCTAGCGCACTGACACGACTATTGGCTGTCTCTGAGCGCTACCCTGATCTCAAGGCAAACGAAAACTTTCGTACATTGATGGTGCAGGAAGAGGGAACAGAGAATCGCATATCCTTTGCACGCCAAGAGTATAATGAGGCGGTGCAGAGCTACAACACATCCGTTCGACGTTTTCCTTCAGTGATCTTTGCCAAACTCTTTGGATTCAACAAGATGGAGAAATTTACAGCGCAGACCGGGGCAGAGAAAGCACCCGACTTGGATTTATAATGCATAGTAGGCTTTAACTGAATCTCTGTAAGCACCTTCAATCGTGCTAAAGCCATACTATTAAATACAAAAATAAATTATTTTCCTCAAGAAATCAATTTGATTTTCACCGGAAAATAATTTATTTTTGTTTATAAACGATGCGGTTTCATCGCATCAAACGTTTCTTTCGGCTGTTCGTTTTCCTATGGGC
>CAVHUZ010000080.1:0-4730 GCA_963639545.1 Bacteroidaceae bacterium | reverse complement strand
GGGTGATGCAGTATTAATGGCTTTGCGTACCATCTGCATCAAGCAGAATCACCTCATCTCCTATACGTGCTTCGAAGTAAGGAGGCTCATCACGCAACGAGATATCGTCATACTGGAAGGGCGCAACCACCGTGTCGTGTCCATCCGTAGTGATGAGTCCCATCTTACCATCTTTCTGCGCAATGACAGGGATATTCACAAGGTCGTCTACATACACATAAGATGTACGTAGGAAATCGTACACAGGCGATACCAACACATCCCCCCGATGACTTAAGATGCCAAACTTCCCATTTCGCTCTATCACTTCATGAAACTGGATATAGGTCTCACGGATGATATTCTGATACCGCACCATCTTGCTTTCGCTGCTTACTAGCAACTGAAAATAGTCGAAAGTATCGGAGTAGTTGGCCATAGATCGCACAAGCACCATCTTGAGATCAAGTCCTTTGAGTACCTTGCGATTGAGATCGATGTATCTTGCGATGGCTTGTTCACGCTGCGGCAGTTCTAAGTCCTTGAGGTGATTCTCAAACCGCAACATATAACTCTTCGTTCCTTTCATTGCTTTGATGTAACGATGAATCTGTCGCTGCATCTCCTGACAAATAAAGTGACGTATCTGTTTTTCTTCGATTGGGTCAGTATATTCTGCGTTAAAGTTTTCAGGTGTAATCATAAGGCTATTTTCTCCCTTTTTGCTTCAAAGTTATAGAGATTCCGTGAGGTGACAAAATTTTCTTTCCACTTTTTCTTTTTCCGTAAAAAATCCATACCTTTGTTCTGTAACAAAGCAATCAGACACACATGAAAAAGGAACAACCTTATATCATTTCAGTAAAAGGTAAGACGCCACAGTGGGGCGAACGTTGCTATATCGCCCTTGGTGCAACACTTGCCGGTGACATCGTGATGGGTGACGACTGCAGCGTATGGTTTGGTGCGGTGCTCCGTGCCGATGTTGACCGCATCGTGATAGGCGACCGTTGCAACATCCAAGACGTGGCTTGCATCCATCAGAGCGCCGGTCATCCCGCCGTGCTCCAAGATGATGTAAGTCTAGGTCATGGCGCTATCGTTCATGCAGCAACCATCTGCCGTGGCGCATTGATAGGCATGAATGCGGTGGTGCTTGACGATGCCGTGGTAGGCGAGGGGAGTATCGTGGCAGCAGGGGCCGTGGTACTGGGTGGCACACATATCCCGCCACATGAAATTTGGGGTGGTGTGCCCGCACGATTTATGAAGAAAGCCGCCGAAGGACAAGCCGAAACGTTTGCGCAACATTATCTATATATAAAGGAATGGTATGGTGACAAGGGCGCATCCAGCGATGAGCAAAAGTAAAAACCAAAGGAGAAGTTTGCCCTAGTCAATATAATTGCTTAATTTTGCAGATAACAAATGCGTAAATTCTGTAATGTACAAACATTTCTTTAAGCGACTTATTGATTTCTTGATAGCTCTTGTGGCTTTGGTATGCTTATCACCATTGTTGCTCATCGTTACCTTATGGCTTCATTTCGCTAACAAGGGAGCAGGCGCGTTCTTCTTTCAGGAGCGACCCGGTAAGGACGGCAAGATCTTTAAGGTGGTGAAGTATAAGACGATGACTGACGAGCGCGATGCGCAAGGTGAGTTGCTACCAGATGCCCAACGCCTCACGAAGGTTGGCCGCTTTGTGCGCTCTACGTCTATCGATGAGCTTCCACAGCTTTTCAATGTCCTCAAAGGAGATATGGCACTGATTGGTCCACGTCCTTTGCTTGTGAAGTATTTGCCGCTCTATTCGCCCGAGCAGGCTCGCCGTCATGAGGTACGCCCCGGCATATCAGGTTGGGCGCAGTGTCATGGGCGCAATGCTATCTCGTGGACAGAGAAGTTTCAGTATGACGTATGGTATGTGGATCACGTTTCGTTACAGACTGACCTGAAAGTGATTTACCTTACCTTGCGCACCGTGCTTAAGCGCGAAGGCATTTCGCACGAAGGGGCAGCAACCATGGAAGCCTTTAATGGACACAACTGATAACGAACCATCTACTTACTACAAACATCACATTATGAAGATAGCACTAATATCCTTATCCATACCCACGTACAACAATCGAGGTGCAGCCTCAGCGTTGCCATACCATCTCATCAAGGGGATGGGGAGCGATGCGCAGTTTGAGGTGTGGAGCTATAATATCAATCATATTCCTGCGAAAGATATCCGCGAGGTGGAGCAAGCATTGGGCGTAAAGATTCATCTGCTCGCTATGCCATCATGGATCAAATGGATGTTCAGATGGCATTTGGCGCCGCTTCGCATCTTGCTACGTTATCCTTACTTGAGATATTGTAAGTTGAATGAACAGGCGATAGGTGCTATCAGCGAGTATCATCCAGAGAAAGTGTGGATCTATGGAGAAGAGATAGCACATCTAGCACAGTATTTCCCGCAGTTGCCATGTATTGCCACAATGCCCGACTGCGAGTCATTGTATTATCATCGCCTATTGGGGAAGGATTTTCCCACCACCAAAGCCTCATCCATCATGCGTTATGTGTATGCGTTTTGGCAGTATCGAGGGATGGAACGTGCCTTGCTGTCACCCAACACGCTCTATCATTTCGTGGGGAAAGCAGATGAGGCTTTCTTTCGTGAGATTTGTCCTCAAGCTAAGACCGTATTCTTGCCTCATCCGCTCTATGCGCATAGAGATAAGCAGATACGTTTTCATAGACCGAAGGTAAAACTACTCTTTGCAGGGCGATACGACTTTTATTGCTCCCATGGTAGCAATGCGTTACTGCAAGCGATGATGGAGCATAGTGCGACCTTAGTCGTACATTATGAGGTAACTTTTCTCGGCAAAGGGTGGGAAGCGTGGACACAACAGCTGAAAGATGCAGGATGGACGGCACAGCATATCACCTTTGCCGATGATTACATAGCCGAGCTACAACAACACGACATACAGGTCAATGCAATAGACGTGGGAACAGGAACAAAAGGGAAGGTGCTCGACGCCATCAGTAACGGCTTGCTAGAGCTAGGTACACCATTCGCCCTAGAGAACATCGCCGTCAAGCATGGTGAGGGGTGCTTGCTATATCATACACCTAGTGAAGCTATCACAATGCTTGAGGATATTCCGCAACGCATCGAACATTATGAAACTATCGCTGAACAGGGACGCAAGGATGTGCTTGCAGCGCATGACGCAAGCAAAGTGGCACATACGTTATTCTTTCATGGCGTGTTCTAAATCTGCTAGGCTAAAATTCAAAAATCCATCAAAGGATAATTTTAGACCCCGCCTCATGCAGAAATCAACAATATTAGTTCTCATTTTAACTAAAAGTTATTATCTTTGCATAAGCCTTTGTATGAGGCATTGTGTCATAGGAAGCAGAAGATGCTATCCGTTATAAAGATTATCTAGAATATGTGGTTATACCTCCTTATATTTGCGATCCCTACGCTATGGTACCTCTTCGGTGATCAGAAGAGCCACCAAAGTGTTGGTGCTTTGGCTTTATTCCTCACCTTCTTGGCTTTCTTCGTAGGAATGTCGGATATGTTTGGTGGCTATGATCGCTATATCTACGGAGATGTGTTTGATGGAATAGCCAATATTACAACCGTTGGTGGTAGTTATGTGCAAAACAATGCGTTCGACAGTTTTGCGTCAGAGCCAGGCTATACCTACATCAACATCGTATTGTCATGGTTCACAGCCAATCGATATATATTCATTCTTATATATACACTCATCATCTACACGTTGTTGTTTGTATCGTTGAAGCGATTTGCAGACAATTATCCCATTGCCTTAATCGTGTTCATGGGGCTGTGGTTCTATTTCTCATTTACCTATCTGCGTCAGGTACTAGGCGCTACCATCGCTTGGCTCGCCATCAAATATGTGATTGAGAAGAAACTTATCAAGTATCTTATCGTTTGTTTTATCGTTGTTACGATCCATAAGTCAGCAATTATCTTTACGCCTATCTACTTTATTACGCGTACACGCTACCGGACCTCTGTCATCATTGGTCTGATGGTTGTCGCCTTGGCTCTAGGAATCTCACCCCTCCCCAACGCGTTGTTTACGGCTTATGGTGACAACTCATCGGTGGAGATGCAAGCCGACTATAGTGCTTCAGGCGGACTACGTGTGGAATATATCTTGGAAGCGTTCCTCTTCCTATTTATCTTCATTACGCAGCGTGACAATATCACCAAATCAAGGAAAAACATCGTATTGTACAACATCGGCATTATCTTTTGCGCTACGTTGTTGTTCTTTGCACGTTCGGAGAACGGTGGACGCCTCTCATGGTACTTCATGATAGGTACAATTATTACGACGACCAACGCTGTTACAAAGGGTGTTAATCGAAAGCTATTATCAACGGGTATGATTGTCTTATGCCTAGCTTTGTATGTCCGAATATTCAATGCTTGGCAAACCGCTAATATGTCATTGTATCCCTATAAAACTTTCTTGTCCAATGGTGTTCGTGAGGGCGATAGTATGTGGGAGCATTATGAATATGACAACCAATATGATGTGGATAAACTGTATCGTACACCATTCAGATTTACCCCCAACTTCAAACGATAACAGATAGGTTTATGCTTATAACGGTATTCACTCCGACATATAATCGTGAGCATTTGTTGCCTCGCCTATATGAAAGCCTTTGCAAACAAGGTTTCGTAGACTTTGAATGGC
>CAVHUZ010000079.1:0-10544 GCA_963639545.1 Bacteroidaceae bacterium | reverse complement strand
GTGACAAACGAATAACGCCATGGAAGTCGTCAGCGCTAAGTATATCAAGGTATTCATTAGCTTTTTCAGACAAATCATTAAGAAATCTACGAAGATTAGATTCCTTGGCATTAGCGAATGCCTTACTAATTTCTTCAAGAGCTCTATGAACATCTCTCAGCACCTTTACTTGACCACTTGAAGGGTTAAGAGCATCAAATTCAGATTGCAAACCTTTCAATTGGTTTTGCAGTAATGCAAGCTCATTGTTCATTTCAGTTATGCGAATCTCCGCACGCCCCTTTTGGTCAAATAACCCTTTGATATCATTGAAATCTTTTTCAAGGACCGACTCAGATATATTACCGGCTTGGATAAGAAGTCTAGATTTCTCATCCATAATATCTTGAAGCTTACCTTCTACCGTTTTAAGATCATTTCTAAGCCTTGCAACTAATTCTTGGCGTTCGTTAATCTCCATAGCGATATTGGAAATCTGAGATTCAGCATTACCACTGAGTGAAATAGACAAACTATGAAGACTTTCTATGTGATTGTTCTTAAATAGAGTCTTGTTTTCTATTTCTTTTTCAGCAAGTTCCTTCTTAAGTTTTGCTTCAACGTGCTTTTTGTAATCTTCAAGTTTGTGAACCATAAATTCGTATGCATCCGACCCCTCTGGTGCAGGACGGCCACACACTTTACACACATGGTCATGTATCATCTCTTCCATGGTTTCTTGGTCAGGAAGATACCAAGGAAGCTCTGTAGACCCATTGATCAACGTGCCTTGAATCTCTTTTACTGCTTTGAGCTTGCCTATCGCTTCAGCTTGCTCACGGTCAAACTCACGTTCTAATCTGCGTTTTTCTTTACTATATGCTGAACATTTCTGTTTGAATTCCTGCAAGATTTTAGGATATGGGGCTAGTATCCAGAACTTATCAAGAAGAGCATGATTGTAATCCACCATAGCTATTTGTGATTTCAGCTTGATCTTCTTTTCATATTGAGTCTTACGTCTGTCTTCTATTTCCTTGTATCGTTCTGAAGTTTCTTGATTCTGTTCCAATTCTTTTAGCCGAGAAGAGTATACCTCTAATGAAGTCTGCTTCTCTTTAATATCCTTTTTCTTTTGGGCCATGTCATGAGAAACACGTTGAATCTTAAATTCAAGAGACTTGGCTTCTTGTGCTACCTTTTTGTCAGACTTCATTTCCTTGAGATAAGCAGAGTTTGCTTTCGCTTCAAAGGTACTAGCTGTCTCTACTAGCTCATCAAAGGCCTTAATGTCAGAGAACTTGTCAACTAGAGATTTTAACGCCGTTTTATCATCAAAGACGTCTAGTTTAGATTCTCCCTTGAACATGCTGAATCTTTGGATAAAAGAATCATAGCATCTATTAATAAGGAGCTTACCACTAACTTGCTCACGCCCAGAGTTTGTATCTTCGAATCCTACATAACTTATTTTTCCTGCACGATACGATGTTTCACCTGTACGTTCAAAGGTGAATGACTTTTCAACGCTTTTCAAACCATCATGTTCGAAAGACATAAAAACGCTAACCTCATCCATCTCACCAATTTCAAGTTTTGACTTTCGCATCTCGGAGACATTTTCCAGTTCTTTGTTGCCTCTGTCAAGTTCCGTCTTAAATAACCATTCAAGGGCCTCGAAGAAGGTTGTCTTACCATCTCCGTTATCACCTAGTATAAGTGTTAATCCATCAGAGAACTCAAATCGGTTGTTATCTCCATAATAACTACGGAAATTCTTTATTCTGATCTCTTTGATTATCATACGTTACGTTTTAGATATTCGTTAATTTCTTTCCACAATTCCTTTTCCGTTGCTCCTTCACTCGTACGTCTTATAATCTGAGCAACGGCATTGATTATATAGTTGTCAGAATCAAGAGCTTGATAAATAGACCCTATCTGCGATGCAGAATAGTTTCCATACTTCATTAGATGTTCATCCATGAGCACTGCATAAAGCATTTTGTCATCGTTTCTTCTGTATGCCATAATTTCTAAAATAAGGATAAACCATAATATGATAAAACTTCTTCTAATTCGTTGTAAGCATAGTCTGCGTTCTCAGACATAGTGGCAAAGTCACGTACACGCCTCAATTCGCTTCTAAGCAGACTTTGTTCCATGGAGAAACATTCATCACCTGCATTAATAACAGGTGCAACAACTAGATCATGTATTTCTGCTCTATGCTTATCGGGGTGATTGCGCAAGATTCTGCCTCGCCGTTGTATGAACTGTCGAGGATTGCCCGTACTCGCACAGAAAACGGCCATTTCACTTCGAGGGACATCTACACCTTCGTCAAGACATTTCATTGATGTAAGCACCTCCAATTTACCTGACGCAAAATCGTCAAGGATAGAACTACGTTCTTTAATTCCAGATATGAATTTCTTTACTGTTGTAGTTGGACTAATATTGCGCACAATCTCCGTGTACGTATCTATTATATGATCAGTTTCTACGTCATCACCAACATTTTCGGTATTTGTGAATTTGTCGGCATCATAATTATCAGGATGATTACCTTCAGGAACATAGACCAAGGTGTATTTCAGATTCCCTTTTTCCCGATACCTCCGTTCCATAATTTCACGGAATATACCTTCTTTGTTAGTAGCCTTGTGTATGATGCGTTTCCGTTTAAGCAGCAGACGCATTAGGATATCGTCAGATGATGTAAAACTGTCGTTGTCGAAATTAAAGAACTTACAAAGTTGTCGGGAAATACTTATGTATTCTTCCATCTCGTTGTCCGTCAGATAAACGACATGAGGGTAATATTCGTATCGACAAAGATATCCCTTATCAATAGCTTCTTGCATTGTAAATTCAAATGTGTAGCTATGATCGTTGCAACCGAAAAATTTTCTCAAGGCATTGTTACCTTTCTCGTCAAACTGGCGTTCTGGAGTTGCCGATAATCCTATGCGCCTTATATATTTGATACCATCAAGTCTGTCCAGTATTCTTCCAGCCCCCATGTTGTGAGCCTCATCAGCAATAAGCAATGTTTGTCTCAATGCTCTCTTAGGGAAGTCCATCAAGTCATGAAAAACATTCTCACGTGCAAATGATGCATATGTAGATATAATAATGTAAGAAGGCTCATTACCACTAAGATTAAATGACTCTTTTGCTTTTATATCATCAAGTTCTTGGCGCCATGACTTGTTCTTAGAATTGACTTTTACAATAGTTGTAAAATGAAATTTCTTACATTCCTGCTCCCACTGGTCAACCAAAGTAATAGTAGGAACGAGGATAACCGCTTTATAGAAATTATATATCTTGTATATACGTAGGAGACAGTTTAAAGAAGTCAACGTTTTACCAGTACCCGTTGCCATTGCAAAGAGCCCCTTCTGCTTATTGTTCTTCCAATTAATGAAAGCTTGTTGTTGGTAGTCCCTTGGTTTGCCATAAGGGAAACAAGGCGTAATACCATATTTATCACGGAAGTCTTCTGCAACGTTTTTTTCTACAGCATCATCCACGATGCTATTCTTATAGCTTTTAAGTTTGTTCTCTACATCTAATAGATCCTCTAGTTCTTGTTTACCGAATGTTGTTTTAATAGCATCTTCAAGATCTGAAGCCTTTAGATATTCAAGGGTGTCATCGTTACCATCCATCAGCTGATTGAAGTCTCTTTTACGATTGGCTATGCGCTTCTGAACAACAGGATCAGGCGAGTTGCTTATAGATAGCGTAATCTCTTCTCGGTTATTGAAGAAACCACCAAGAGTAAAGTTGGCTGATCCTGTAAATGACACAATGGTATCGCCATCGCTAAATTGTCCACGTTTGGTATGTGAAATTCCTTGGGTTCCTTTGGGTTTGATGATTCTTATCTGTATCTTATGCTCTTGTATCAAATAAGCGAGACAGCGAAAGAAGTGCTCTCCATACTCATCAAGGTTTTTTCTTAGCTCCTCAATGTTAGTAATGTCAAAGGGTAAGTCAACATGGCCTTCCATTCCTTCTTCTATAGCTTGTTTGTCCTTTCGTGAAACGATATGGTTTATTGCCATACGCATGATGCCGCCATTTCTTATGAATGTAGCAAAAGAATTGGAGAGCACACTAATTGCAGCTGAATTAAAATAACCCAGTTCCAAATCAAATAGATAACTATTCTTCAAAGCGTTATTGAAGAATTCCAAAGGAGTGTGACGACCTTGCGGAGTATATGTTCCGTCTTCCGGCCATTGAACGTCTTTTAGCATCTTGTTTAGGTATAGTTGTCTATCAGGTAAATCTCGTTAGAATCCAATGTTTATTCAGAGACATTATATTAGATGAAGCAGTTAGTACACATAATATCATCGCCGAACAGGTCAACCAATGTTGTTCCTTTTTGTTTGGCTTTGTTCTCTTCTTGTCGTTTGACGATATCGAGCTTAATCTTACGAATGCGTTCTGGCTTTATAAGATCTGCAAGACTTTCGCCTTGATTCCATGTGTAACCATCCTTTTCAAACTCCATCGCCTTCTTGTAAAGGTCGGGGTGTTGCTCATAGAGCCATATCCACTCTATCTTCTGTTGGAAGAAGCAGAAGTAGCAACCAGAACGGCTGCGACAATATGTTCCTGTTTTTCCGTCTACTTCAAATGGAATCTCTTCGTAATAAGTAGGTACGCCAACACCACTTTCGCGCAACAAGCGGAAGATGTCGTCCTTGACCAGCACTTCATCATTATCAAGAAGAGGAAATGAATCTAGTTTACCAATGGGATAGTCGGTTGTCTTCAAATACTCAAACACCATATGATTGAACAACTTTACATCTATGTCAAGCAGCGCATTGAGCTTTTTCGAATAGTAGAACTGTTTGCTGATGGGTTTCTTCAGCACTTCCATTACCTCATCGCGTTGCCAGTCAGTACATAAATGGTTACAAATATCTATGACCTGCTCCTGCTGATCATTGTGTAGCACTTTGTTGATAACGTCAATGCTCCAGATATTTCTTCTGAATGGAAACACCGCTTGTATGTTGGGCTTAGACGATATATATCCGTCACGGTCTTCATCCCCTCGAATGCCTACATATGAAACGGCATAATCGTCTCCAACATAGCGTTCAAACTCTGCCAGTTTCATCTTCTGCGTGCACCAACGCGCTTGTGGGGAAGGTAAGAAGCCACCGCAGGCTTTTAAGAAGTGCTCGAAAGGTGTCGCCTCGGGGCTACCCTCTGCCGCACGCAGTCTCTTGATATTACCTAGATAGGCACTAAGACGATCAATGAGCAGCTCCGTCTCTGCCAATTCGCACCCTGTGTCAGAGTTGTAATATTCGATCTTCATCTGAGGATATTTCTGTTTCAGATAGATAGAGAGGGCGGCGCTGTCCTTACCGCCAGATATGCCGAGTATGTGTCTTACAGTTGTCATTTCATTTTCTTTTTCAGTACATTCATCAATGCATAGATGTTGAGATTGGTGTCGTCCGTCAGCATCTCTTCAATCTTTGCTTCCAGTTCATCTGAACGTTTGCGTTCATCGTTATTTACTTTGAACGACATTGCTTCTGAAACAACAGCGTGCTTCTCACATTCGCGGAATAAGAAGACAATATTATCAACCAGTTGTTCTTCCTGTTCGTCACGCAATCGTTCCAGTGGTTGATCAAGGGCTGCATAGCAAATGCTTTGATACCACTCTTGCCGGTTATCAAACTCAGCCATCGCATGGTTATAGAAGTCGCGTTGCTTATCAGATAATAAGTGCTCCTTGATGTGCGAGAGCCGTTGACGTATTTCTATAATATAGCCATTATATTCATATTCTTTCAGGTCAAGTCGTTCTATGAGTTGTCCCTCTATGCGATCTATAAGAGAACGATAACAAGACCGCAATTCACGCACAGCCTTTTGAATGATGTTACAATAGTTGGCAACAAAATCGGCGCTTTGTAGTGAAGTCTTGTCATAGCCAAGTGCTTCCGGCAGATCCTCAAAGAATGTTTTCTCTGGGTCTTTAGCCTTAGCAAGCACGTCACGGAAACGAAGTGTTGTCACATGGTCAAACTTGCGTGTGTGCTTTGCGTAATCGTTCAGATGGTTATAAAAGAAAAAGAAAGGCTTGATGGTTTCAATAAACTTGTCCCCCTTTATCTTTTGGCTCTCGCCTACATTGATAAACTTTCTATATTGGTTATAAAACTCCATTTTAACCCCATCTTCAGCATAAGCCTTCACCGTGAAGTCGGAAGGATGCTTCTTGAGCAAGTCGAAGAATTCCATATTGATATCAGGTATATAAGCGCCATTACTCCCAAAAAGAGAGTAGTCAAGACGCTTTATATATAGGTAAGTAGGAATCCAAAAGTCCAATACACCCATCTTCATCTTATACGGCTGCTCAGATAAAATCTTTATGAGTTCAGAAACCTTCCGTGGCTTATCTTGTGTGCTACGCAGAAAGTCTTCACAAGCGTTCCAAAGAGAAGAGATACCTATCGAGGTAGGTGCATCTGCAAATTGTCCATCGCGATGAAGTCCGGTTGTCTTCAGCAACGAGTAATAGATTGTTTTCTCTGGAGGAAACTTATCCTCACTCCATCCGAGGTCTTCTTTGTCAGCACTAGTGGTAAGGGCTTGAAGATACTTCACTCTGGCTGCAGAAATATTACTGCTAAGTTTGTGACGATTGATCAGCTCATTGTTAATTATCGGTGTCAACGGATAGATATCTTTGCATACCTTTGAAAGCAATGCATTGAAATCTCGCTGACTATTCACCCGTTGATCTTCTCCTTTATATAACCACCGTACATTGTCGCTATAGGTCAATAGGCCATCTATCAGTTCCTTGTTCAGCAAACTTTGTTCATAGGCTTTTAAGTTGCTAATCTCTCGCAACGCCACTTTATCAGCCTTGTCTATCAACACTTTGTCTATGATATGCTGATACACTTGTATCTTGTGCAGATGAGCAATCAAGCTATCTGTTTGATGAAACACCGCAAATATAATAGCATGACTGCAAGCTTTGCTAAAACTGCTCACTTGCTCGTCTATATAATTGGCTGTGGAAAATATCAGTTCGATATATCCGTCAACATCCCCAACGGGCGTAATGTCAAGAGGACTGTCGTATAAGGAATATTCAAAATAGCGTGGCGTTCCACAATGGTAATAATACGCTTTGACAGGAGCTACCCGGCTATTGAACACAACCCGTAAAGAGTCAACGGGATTGACAGGCAAAGGCACTATAGCCGAAGCCTTTGTGATCTCTTCCTCAATATTGATGTCTGTTCCTTCGAACAGGATAAACCTTTGCTTGTATTCGGCATATCGAATGATGCGAAGGCTCATCAGCTTATCTATGATGTAGTCGGCATCGGTTATATCCATTGCCCACTGCATATAAGCCATCAGTTGACATCGTTTCATAGAGAAACCTGCACCACCAAACAGATTTAACAAGCCTATAGCCTTAATCGCTTTTATCGAATCCGTCATTGAATAGGCCTCTTTCCAGTCTGCCGTCTCTGTTCTTTCGATAGCTATCTGAACGGCGCTCCATCCCATCGAGTCAGCATTTGCATTCGTAAGATATGAATGGAAATTGGCCACTAGATAGTCGTAGACCACGCTGATGTTGTATGTGGTGGTCGCTGTTGGCTGGTAATTGCTAAAGGAATAAGCTCCTTGCGCATTGAGAAAAGAAAACAATGACCGTTCGTTTTGCCCATATTTTTGAATGGCTTTTGTTAGGACCATTGCGGAAAAAGCATCAAGAGGATATAGCTTATCTATGGTTTCCTTTGTTAGTGTAGGAGAAACAAAATGGCAATCTTTGGCCATTTCGAATAAGGCTTTTGCCTGACTCTCTTTGGGTACAGGATGCGGCTCTATTGATTCTGCAGCCATATAAAGCAGTTGCTCTACGGGTTCTGCAAATACCACCTCTTGGAATCGTCCCTTCACCTTTGTCCACTCATTTCGTTGTGCTGTGGTCAGACGTGCAGCATAAGCACTAAAGTTCTGATGTAAGGTGGTAAGTAGGAGTATGTTCCGCCCAGGGGTATTGGCAAACTCTGCCAATTGTTGCATAAAGTAGAGTTCTGTCTCCACATTATTCTTAGCGGCATGCTCAAGCACCTTACCAAACTCATCTACCACGATCACCAGCATCTTGTTTTGCTTCTTTAGACGATGATGATAATTGCGCAACATTTCTAAAGCACTATTACCATTGGCTTTCTTTGCCAACTTTGATGAAAGCATTTGTTCAAGCGATGTGTACTCTCCTACCACGTTGACAATATCAAAGCCGCTAACCTGTGCCAGAACATTAGGATTCTTGATAAGCGTTCTTTTTGGCCCCATACCAAGAAGGTCTTGCTCAATCGTTAGGAGGAAGCGCGATTTACCCGTACCATATGTTCCTATTATCGTGAAGCTGTGTATGCCCGCCTGATATTGGCTGACTATCTCGCTCACCACCTTTTCTACGTTGGGCGTTACTATATATTTGTCACCACAGGTTAGTCCCGTTTCAATATTGGCAGACAGACTAAATCTTTTCATCATCATAATAATACGTTAGTACTTGGTCAGGATTCACTGGTTTCAGAAACTGCACTTGTCTCAATCCCGCAGTATCAGAATAGCGCACCATGCTAGGATATTTCGCTTGAATTGCTGTTAACATGTTAATAAGTTCCATGTCGTTTAAGCAGAACATGTTTCCAATGCTTTGTAAGGTGTCATAGTCGACGCTATTGTCCTCTCCTTTTTCTCTTGCGATGGCAAAAAGCAAAATATCGAAAGGCAACTGCCGTTTCCCTTCCACATTGAATGTGTACTGCTTGTTATCTTTCGATTGACGTATCAAGTCGAGATCAATGATGAGCGAGGAATAATCTTCCATGGTCTGCGGCTTTTGCGGTTGTACGTAGTTCTGCAAAAGAACAGCTACATCTTTCTTTACCGTATTCTCATTGAATGATTTTAGTTTTCCCTCTTCTATCATCGTCCTTTTTACAAAAGCTACGATGTGATCACGATCAAACGTGAGGCGTTCCCTCTGAAAACGTGTGAATAGCAAGTTGTATAGAGTAGCCTCGCCTGAGCTTACAAGCAGATAGTGGAATAGCCAAAGAGTGCCAAGGTCCTCTATGAAAGGATCTTTACCGTTATCCGTATCCAATAGGTAATCGGCGATACTTGTTAGCTTGTCGTTTACTGTCAGTCCAAACGCGCGCATCCAATAACGTATTGATGCCACCATATTCTTGCCGACGCCAAGCTTAACCACCGAGTCAGTATCATTCCAGCTATTCTGCCCCTTCAGGAAATCATAACCCTTCTTAAGCCATAGCGTTTTGCAAGGAAACGATTCGTGTCCGGAAAATGTATATTTTGTTGTGACGTTCATATCTTATCTGTTCTATTTTGCAGATGATGCAAGCAGTTCCTTGCATTTCTATAAAAATTTTAAGTCTGGCTGGTCTAAAATGTTATAGAGACGTGAAAATCCTTTGGTATGTATCATAGCATATAGCAGTGTACAGAGATTCTCATACTGCTTGTGCTCAGAAGTATCACTATAACTGTAAAAAATGTAAACCAACAGTTTCAAAATAAGACAAAATGCTGCTGGCTTCCTTGGCAGATTAAAAGTTAGGATCTATGATACATACGCAAAAAACGTGGAGCCTCTTGTCACTCGTTCCACGTGTAGAGGCTCTCGCATTGCCCTGTAAGTCGAAACGAGCAACGCCGGATAGCCCCACGCCAGTGTAAATATATAATTCACCCTCCCTACCAACGAACGGCTAGACCGCCCGAAGACAAAGAGGACTGTATATAATACACCTCATGAGACGTCCTTTGCTGCTTTGTTTTTAACTTACAGTCGAATTTGCGAGATTCCTACACGTCAAAACCAAAGCGTACAAAAACGCCTTTACCAATATGTATATCTGCCCATCCTCTGCCCATCGGGGCTTCCGGTATGGGTGCAGACAACACAAAAGTACAATTATTTCTTCAAACCAAAGAAAGAAAACGAAATAAAATGACAAAAGGTATATTATTTGGATACCTTTATACGATGCCTGGCGATGCGATATGGCATTGTTTGCATTTCATAATACTCGTTTCTTCAAACTTTCCACAATACCCCACCTTACCTTTACGTTATACTCAGAACTAACAAAGTGATTATGTGGAAGTATTACGCATTACTTTCAGCCTTCTTTGGCAGCGTGCGTGGGCTACGCTCGCATCTATCTCGTCGTGCACTATCCTGGCGATGTATTGGTGGGTGGTATTGTCGGCTGTATGCATGTATAGGATCTATCGGTCTACATATGCCGTGACGGAAAGGTTTGCTCCGCGTTATGCATTGTGTCTGATCGTCCTACTGCTTACTATGATATGGCATCGACAAACGGGTACGGATATGTGGCTGCGAAATGGCTATCGCAATGAAAAATAAATTATTTTTCGGTAGAAATCAATTTATTTTTTCAGGTGAAATAAATTATTTTTGTTTCTAGAAC
>CAVHUZ010000078.1:0-10966 GCA_963639545.1 Bacteroidaceae bacterium | reverse complement strand
TGGTGACACCTATATTAATTGGTAGAACAGAAAGTTTGGCTTTGCTAAAGTATTTGGAAAAACATCCAAATGATTACTTTGCCATCGTTTCACAGAAGAATCCAGATATAGACAATCCGGCAGAAGATGATCTATATACCACAGGTGTATTTGCCAAACTTATAAAAGGATTTGAAATGCCGGGACCAGAAGGAAATCGCACAGCTATCGTGCAACCTCTGACCCGTTGTGAATTGAAGAAGATTACTAAAAAGAAACCATTCTTTTGGGGAACGGTTGAGGAAAACCCTGAGCAATATCCTGCGGATGAAGATAATGAGTTTGAGACAGCATCGGCTGATTTAAGAAAATTGGCGGGGGAATACATTCGGTTAGATGACGATGTGCCTGATGAGGTGATGATGGTGTTGCGTAATACTCAAAGCAATCCTATCTTAATCAACTATATTGCATCTAATCTTTTAGACAACTTGAAAGAGAAAGTGCAACTTCTTGAGCAGAGCAACGTTAAAGAGCGACTGTTTATGCTCTTGAAGATTCTTAATCGCAATGTCCAATTGCAGCATCTAAAGCAAAATATTCGTACCAAGACACGAATGGACCTTGACGAACAACAAAAAGAATATTTCCTACGCCAGCAGATTAAGAATATCAGGGAAGAACTCGATGAGGATGATGGGTTGTCTGAGAAGAAGGAACTTAACGCAAAAGCAAAAACAAAGAAATGGTCAGCAGAGGTTGCCCGCGTCTTTCATAAAGAGTTGGGTAAGCTTAATCCTCAAAGTCCAGATTATAATATGCAGATTACGTATCTGCAGACATTGGTTGCTCTCCCATGGAACGAATATACAACCGACGATCTAGATCTTAAACGTGCCAAGCGTATCCTTGACCGTAACCATTATGGAATGGAGAAAGTGAAGGAACGCATCTTGGAATACATTGCCGTGTTGCAACTTAAAGGTGATTTGAAGTCGCCTATACTCTGCTTATACGGCCCTCCTGGAGTGGGGAAGACCTCTCTTGGAAAAAGCATTGCGGAATCAATGAAGCGCAAATATGTGCGTGTGTCATTAGGTGGTGTTCATGATGAAGCCGAGATACGTGGACATCGTCGCACATACATTGGTGCTATGCCTGGACGAATCGTCAAAAACATTCAAAAGGCAGGGTCATCCAATCCCGTGTTTATTCTTGATGAGATAGATAAAGTAACTCAAAACACGATTAATGGTAATCCCGCATCGGCTTTGTTGGAGGTCCTAGATCCAGAACAAAATAATGCCTTCCATGACAATTATCTAGACTTGGATTATGATCTTTCTAAAGTGATGTTTATTGCTACGGCAAATGATCTCAACACCATTCCACAACCTTTGCTCGATCGTATGGAAGTGATAGAGGTTAGTGGGTATATAACCGAAGAGAAAAATGAAATAGCAAAGAGACATCTAGTACCTCGTGAACTAAAGAATACGGGATTAGATACCTGTGCGCCAAAATTAAAATTCACCAAACCCGCTTTGGAATATCTCATTGAGCATTATACGCGTGAGAGCGGTGTGCGTCAATTGGAGAAGCAAATCAATAAAGTGTTTCGAAAGTTGGCTTATCAAGAAGCGCTCAATCATCAATTGCCTTATGAGAAGATAACGCCCGCTGATCTTGAGCCTTTATTGGGTAAACAACCTTTTACACGTGACATCTATCAAGGTAACGACTATGCTGGTGTGGTTACAGGGTTAGCTTGGACTAGTATGGGTGGAGAAATCCTTTTTATCGAGACGTCTCTATCAAAAGGGAAGTCAGGTAAGCTCACACTGACAGGTAATCTAGGTGATGTAATGAAGGAAAGTGCAATTATTGCTTTGGAGTATGTAAAAGCACATATAGATTATCTGAACATAGATTATCGAGTGTTCAGCAATTGGGATGTTCATATCCACGTTCCGGAAGGAGCAACACCAAAGGATGGTCCATCGGCTGGTATTACCATTGCCACATCGATAGCTTCTGCCTTGACTCAACGTAAGGTACGTGCAAATACCGCGATGACTGGTGAGATAACATTAAGAGGCAAAGTGCTCCCCGTAGGAGGTATTAAGGAAAAGATTTTGGCAGCCAAACGCGCCGGAATCACCGATATCCTCATGTGTAGTGAAAACAAGCGTGATATAGACGAAATACCAGAACAATATCTTAAAGGTGTTACATTCCATTACGTGGAAAATGTACAACAGGTTTGGGATTTTGCTTTGACTGATCAAAAAGTTGATAATCCCATTGACTTTACAATAGAAGAATCGTCCGAAGTTACAGAGAATGCTCAAAAGTAACAACGCAAACAATTAGATTATATGTTGACATTCGAATTACAACATACAGACAACGCAAGTGACGCCCGTGTCGGTCGTATCCATACTGATCATGGAGATATTCTGACTCCTATTTTTATGCCCGTGGGCACATGTGGTAGCGTGAAAGGTGTACACTTTGAGGAACTTGAGAAACAGGTTAAAGCCCAAATAATCTTAGGTAATACCTACCATCTCTACCTTCGTCCAGGATTAGAAGTGCTAAAGGCGGCTGGTGGTTTGCACGGATTCAATGGTTGGGAACGCCCTATCTTGACCGATTCTGGAGGCTTTCAAGTATTTTCTTTGACAGGAATACGTAAGTTGAAAGAGGAAGGATGTGAGTTTAGATCGCATATTGATGGTTCTAAACATTTCTTTTCTCCTGAACGTGTTATGGATATTGAACGTGTGATAGGTGCTGATATTATGATGGCTTTGGATGAATGTCCTCCCGGTGAAAGCGATTATAACTATGCAAAAAATAGCTTGGGGTTAACTATGAGATGGCTCGATCGTTGCATTAAGCGCTTCAATGAAACAGAGCCATTGTATGGTTATCATCAAGCTTTGTTCCCTATCGTTCAAGGATGTACTTATAAAGATTTGCGTTCAGAAGCAGCAAAGATGATTGCTGATAAGGGAGCTGAAGGAAATGCTATTGGTGGACTTGCGGTAGGAGAACCTACTGAGGTCATGTATGAGATGATAGAAGTGGTCAATGCAATTCTGCCGAAAGATAAACCTCGCTACTTAATGGGCGTGGGCACACCGCAAAATCTCCTTGAAGCCATCGAACGTGGCGTGGATATGTTCGACTGTGTGATGCCTACGCGTAATGGTCGCAATGCGATGCTTTTTACATATGAAGGTACGATGAACATGAAGAATAAGAAATGGGAATTGGACTTCTCTCCCATTGACCCTAATGGTTGTGACATCGATCGCACAACATCCAAAGCATACCTTCATCATTTGTTTAAAGCAGGAGAATTATTAGCAATGCAGATTGCAAGTATTCATAATTTAGCTTTCTATCTGCGTTTGGTAACTGATGCACGTGAGCATATTCTTAAAGGAGACTTTGTGACGTGGAAGGCTTCCGTTATTGAACAATTAGGTCGGCGAATCTAAAGTGATTAACTTGGGTAATAGACATAGATATGAATATAAGAGAAATGATCAAACGCAACGTTCGTCTGCCCAAACGACAAACGTATAGGCAATTAGGAACGTTTATCAAGCAGATTGGGGTAGGAATACTTCCCAAGAATCTGTTTGGTCGTCTTGATTGGTATCTCATTCGTAAATTTATCGGTACATATATTTATTCTATAGTATTGATAATCTCAATTGCAATTGTCTTTGACTTTAATGAGAACTTGTCTAAGTTTACCAAGTATCAAGCGCCTTGGCATGCAATCATTTTCGATTATTATGCCAACTTCATTCCTTATTATGCTAACCTCTTCTCACCATTGTTTGTGTTTATTGCTGTAATCTTCTTTACTTCCAAACTAGCAGGAAACTCTGAAATTATAGCAATGATGGCATCTGGTGTGTCGTTTAAGCGTCTTTTGCGCCCATATATGTTCTCATGCGTGCTTATTGCTGGTGTTACGTTCTACCTGAATAGTTATGTGATACCACATGGAAATGTGATAAGACAAAACTTTAATGCATTATATCGAAACTCAGATAAGATAACAACTGCCGATAACGTCCAGTTACAAGTGGGTAAAGGTGTGGTAGCATACATTCAGCATTATGATGATAAAGCAAAGTGTGGGTATGGCTTCTCCCTCGATAAGATAGAAAACAAGAAGTTAGTAAGTCACATGACCGCATTGCAGATACAGTATGACACTATATCCGACTCAAAATACCATTGGAAAGCTACTAATTGGAAAGTACGTACGCTAAAAGGATTGAGAGAGCATATAACATCTGGGGATATTAAAGATACAGTGATACTGATGGAACCCACTGACTTGGTCTATTCAAGTGGACAGCAAGAAACATTTACATCTCCAGCCTTACTAGATTATATATCCAAACAAACTAGTCGTGGCTCAGGCAATGTTGTTCAATATGAGATGGAGTTTCATAAACGTATCGCAATGTCGTTTTCCTCTTTTATTCTTACAGTGATCGGAGTTTCGCTCTCTTCTCGCAAGCGTAAAGGAGGTATGGGGTTATATTTGGGAATCGGTCTAGCGCTAAGTTTTGGCTATATTATGCTTCAAACGGTATCATCGACATTTGCGGTCAATGCCGATACACCGCCACTATTAGCAGCTTGGATACCCAATATCGTTTTTGCAATAATCGCTGCATTTTGTTATAAACAAGCCCCAAGGTAATTATTTCATGTCCCCTACGTTATAAGAAAGAAGACACTCATAAGGAGCAAAGTCCTTAATCATATAATAGGGGTGAACTTAAAATTTGAAAATTATGTATTTTGACGAAATTGATTTAAATGATAATGTGCTTGATGCACTCTATGATATGCACTTTGAACAATGTACTCCAATACAGGAAAAGTGTATACCCGAGATACTAGAAGGAAAAGATGTATTAGGCGTTGCACAAACAGGAACAGGAAAAACAGCCGCTTACCTTCTCCCTATCTTGTCTAAATTAGCTGATGGAGGATACCCTAATAACGCCATTAATTGCGTGATAATGTCTCCGACGCGTGAACTTGCTCAGCAGATAGACCAAGGAATGCAAGGTTTCTCATACTATTTGGATGGTGTATCAAGTGTTGCAGTTTACGGAGGAAATGATGGAAATCGTTACAATCAAGAGCTCAAGAGTCTTTCGTTAGGCGCTGATGTGGTGATTGCAACACCAGGTAGATTTATCTCTCATATTTCTCTAGGCAATGTAGATTTGTCTAAAGTAAGTTTCTTCGTTTTAGATGAGGCTGATCGTATGTTGGATATGGGATTCTCTGAGGATATCTTAACCATTGCTAAGAAACTGCCTAAAACTTGTCAAACGATTATGTTTTCGGCTACGATGCCAGATAAGATAGAGCAATTGGCCAAATCATTACTAAAGAATCCCGTTGAAATAAAATTGGCCGTAAGCAAACCAGCTGAGAAGATTCATCAGATGGCTTACGTTTGTTACGAAACTCAGAAGATGGGTGTCATCAAAGACCTATTCAAAGAAGGTGATCTTAATAGGGTAATCATTTTCTCAGGATCTAAACAAAAGGTAAAACAGATAGCAGGTGCGCTTCAACGTATGCATATCAATTGTGGTGAGATGCATTCGGATTTGGAACAAGCTGAACGCGATGAGATGATGTTTCAGTTTAAGAGTGGGAAGATAGATGTGATTGTTGCAACAGATATCTTGTCACGTGGTATCGATATAGATGATATCACGATGGTAATCAACTATGACGTTCCTAGAGATGCTGAAGATTATGTTCACCGAATTGGTCGTACAGCTCGTGCCAATCGAGATGGTAAGGCTATTACTTTGGTAAGCGATCAAGATATTTACTATTTCCAACAAATAGAAAAATTCCTTGAAAAAGACGTTGAAAAGATGTCTCTACCAGAGGGCTTGGGTGAAGCACCTGAATACAAAAAGGCCAGCAAACCTGGTCGTGCGCAAAATGCAAAGGATCGTAGACGACGCAACAGAAATCAGCAGAGCCATAAGGATAAAAAGGAAAAGGTAAAGCGTGGCGGTGAACGCCGTCAGGAAAAACAAGTGAAGTCAGCAAATAATACTTCATTGGATGATGCTAACAATAATGAAGTTGCATCTACGAGTAAGAAACGACGTGCGTCTAAAAATGTAAATCGTGCAAATAACAATGGTTCTGCAACTAATAAAGCACAATTACAGAAAAGTGAAAATGGCACTTCTGCAGAAACAAAACCGCAAGTAAGCAACAGCCGAAAACGCAATAGAAAACCAATAGGAAAGAAGGCGGATGAAGAATCTAAAGGTAAGAAGGAATCTTCATCTACAACCCCTTCTCGCCGTCCCAAGAAAAAACGTGCAGCTGACAATAAGAATTCAAACGCACCTGTACGTTCTAGCAAATATGCAATAAGAGAAGATTCTGTCATGTCAACTAATAAGCAAAGCAAACTCAAGCAATTGGTTAAAAAACCTTTGAATTGGTTGAGGTCTATATCCAAACACTAATACTCCTACATATGAAATATGTTGCTATAATCCCAGCACGTTATGCTTCAACTCGTTTCCCCGGCAAACCATTAGCATTGTTAGGTGGTAAACCTGTGATTCAACATGTCTATGAACAAGTACATAAGTTAATATCAGATGTCTATGTGGCTACTGATAGTACACAAATCTATGATACGGTTTCCGATTTTGGTGGGCAAGCTATCATGACATGGTCAGATCATAAATGCGGAACTGACCGTGTTCATGAAGCTTATACCATAATAGGCTCTGATTATGATGTGGTGGTTAATGTACAAGGTGACGAACCATTTATTCAGGTAAGTCAATTGCATGAACTACTCGAATGTTTCAAAGATGATCAGACGCAGATTGCTACTCTTGGAAAGCCATTTGAATCTATAGAAGCATTGGAAAATCCTAATTCTCCAAAGATAGTACTTGATAACAAATCATTTGCTATGTATTTTTCTAGATCGGTTATTCCTTATATCCGAGGAAAGGAAAAATCGGATTGGTTGGGTTGCCATACCTTCTTAAAGCATATTGGAGTTTATGCGTATCGTTCTGAAGTACTTGATCAGATTGTCGATCTTCCACAAACGATATTAGAAAAAGCAGAAAGCTTAGAGCAGTTGCGTTGGCTGCAAAACGGCTATAAAATAAAAGTCGGCTTGACGAACATCGAGACAATTGGTATCGATACGCCAGCCGACTTAGAAAAAGCTGAGTCCTTCCTTAAGAATAAAGGAAACGCTTAATACTCTTCTTTGGGGTCTTTTCGAATTCTTCTTTAAGGATTTCGAAAGACCCCACTTTACTATATGGGGGAATCATTGTATTGAGTTGTTGGATATTTTGCTCCATGATTCCGTTGATATCGGCCTCATTTAGTTCTAAAGTTTTGGCTTCTTCATATTCTGGATAAATCAAAGCTACAAGTTTGTTACCACGTTGTACAACAATACTTTCGGCGATAAGTGGTAACGAATTGAGTTTATCCTCAATTTCTTCAGGATAGATATTCTGACCATTAGAGCCAAGCAACATGTTCTTAGAACGTCCATTGATATATACATTACCTTCAGCGTCCATTGTTCCCAAATCTCCTGTGTGGAACCAACCATTAGCATCAATACATTTCTCTGTTTCTTCTGGACGCTTATAGTATCCTAGCATAACATTAGGACCCGTAGTCAGAATCTCTCCTGGTATATTTTCAGGATCGGGGCTTGCAATCTTTACTTCTTGATGGTATGCTGCGCATCCGCATGAGCCTTTTGCAAATGTCTTCCAATCTCGATAACATATGATAGGACCACACTCTGTTGCACCATAACCTACGGTATATGGGAATTCGATAGAACGAAGAAATTTTTCCACATCTCCATTCAACGCAGCGCCTCCGATAATGATTTCATATAGGTTTCCTCCAAACGCTTGATACACTGTTTCACAGATACGTTCTTTGATTTTCTTGTTAATTACAGGCATGCTCATCAGTAAACGCATCTTGTTGTTTTGTATCTTTGGGAATACCTTTTTCTTGATAATCTTCTCTATAACCAAAGGAACGGCTATCATGATGATAGGTTTAATATCTTTGAGAGCTTGAGCAATTATGGCAGGTGATGGCACTCTTGTCAGATAAAACACATGAATACCCTTAATGAATTCGAAAATAAACTCAAAAGCCATTCCATACATGTGTGCCATTGGCAAGATGCTGATGACATTATCTCCCTTCTTAAGTTTTGTTCCAAGTACGTGCTCTGCAAAATCTGCATTGCTCCAAAGAGAACGATAAGGAAGCATCACTCCCTTTGAAAAACCTGTAGTGCCACTAGTGTAGTTGATCAACGCTAGTTCGTCTGGACTCTGCTCATGATAATAATGTACGTGCTGAGGTCTAAAGTATTTGGGATATTTGCGCCCAAACAATTCATTGAGATGTTCACGTGCATAAGTGAGTTTCTCAGAGCGACTAACAATGAGTGAATTGTCTGGTAAGTAAATGATACCTTCTAGATCTGGCATCTTGGTAGCATCTATTTGTGTAGCCACGACATCTCCAACAAATAATAAACGAGCGTCGCTGTGATTCACAATGTTGTGAATTTGATCAGGCATAAATTCATGCAAGATAGGCACTGCTACTGCTCCATATGTGATTGTAGCTAGGAAAGCGGCAGCCCACATAGATGAGTTGCGACCACACAAGGCAATCTTATCGCCACGTTTTACACCAGAAGCTTCAAACATGATGTGTAGTTTTTCGATTTTTCGTGCCACATCATGATATTGCAAAGTTTTACCTTTATAATCGGTTAATGCATCTAGATCCCAATTGTTTATGATGCTCTTTTCGATTAGCTCATTGAAGCTAGGTATGTTTTTTAGGTTTAAACCATTATCGGATATTTCTGTTGTCATCATTATCTCTAATTTATGAAAGGATTTTTAAGTTATTACACAACGTCGTAGTACAAGTAACGTTTAATGCTCTTCTTTGGTGTCTTTTGAAATTCTTCGTGATGGATTTTGATAGCAGCGATTTTGCTGAAAGCAGGCAATGTGTCGTTGAGCTGTTTTCGGTTCTGTTCCATTATCTGCATAATGTCTTCATTGGTAAATGATAGTTGACGTGCTTCGTCCATATCAGGATAAACCAAACCATACAATTTGTCGTCTTTTTGAATGATTATGCTTTCATTGACCATTGTCATGGAGTTTAGTTTGCCCTCTATCTCTTCAGGGTAAATGTTTTGTCCATTCGCACTGAGGAACATATTCTTTATTCTACCTCTAATATATAAGTTTCCGTCCTTGTCAATGGTTCCAAGATCCCCAGTGTGGAACCAGCCATTTTCATCAATTACTGCTTTTGTAGCTTCTTCGTTCTTATAGTATCCCAGCATTACATTCTTACCGCGAGTGATAATTTCGCCAGGTATTTCGGCAGGATTCTCGCTAAGCACATTTAGCTCCATATTTTGAACCACACGACCGCTTGTCCCTCCTACGAATTCTTTATAATCGCAGTTTGTGATTGCTGGCCCAGTCTCTGTCGTACCATAAATAATAGTAAGAGGGAAGCCTATTGAAAGCAGGAACTCTTCAATGTCTTTGTTAAGCACAGCTCCGCCGACGAGTATTTCATATAAGTTTCCGCCAAAGAGCTTCAGTATCTTGTTACAGATGCGTTCTTTGATTTTCTTGTTTACCACAGGCATGTTTAGTAATAGGTGTACTCGGCGATCCTGTATGATAGGGAAGATCTTTTTACGGATAATCTTCTCAATGACCATTGGCACGGTCATTAGGATAGCGGGCTTAACTTCGGTGCACGCTTCTGCTATAAATGAAGGACTTGGTAGTCGTGTCAGAAAATAGATGTGATTGCCAAAGCAGAACTCAAATAGCAGTTCGCACATCAGGCCATACATATGCGCCATAGGAAGAATACTTAAGGCGTTACTTCCTTTTTTCAGATGTACTCCTAATGTTTCGTTAGCCCATTGTAGATTGCTCCAAAGTGAACGATAGGGGAGCATTACACCCTTTGAAAATCCCGTTGTACCACTAGTGTAGTTGATGAGTGCAAGTTCGTCTGGCGTGTCTTGATGGTAATTAA
This sequence comes from Bacteroidaceae bacterium, assembly GCA_963639545.1. GTDB lineage: Bacteria > Bacteroidota > Bacteroidia > Bacteroidales > Bacteroidaceae > Prevotella. The sequence goes on along the minus strand of CAVHUZ010000078.1, from coordinate 799 downwards.
CATGCTCAGCATGAAAGCATTTAGGATATTTTTCACCGAAGAGCTTGTTGAGATGTTCACGTGCGTATGATAACTTTTCTGAGCGTGATGTTACCAATGAAAAGTCGGGCAGGTAGATGATTCCCTCTAGCTGTGGCATTTGTTGATCATTAATAGTTGTAGCCACAACGTCGCCAACAAATAACAAGCGAGCTTCAGAGTGATTGACTATATTATATACTTGTTCAGCGGTAAACTCATGTTGGATAGGCACAGCCACTGCACCATAGGTGATAATAGCAAGAAAAGCTGCTGCCCATGCAGCAGAGTTGCGTCCGCAAAGTGCAATTTTATCACCTTGCTTTATTTCGCTTTCTTGAAACAAGATGTGTAGCTTTTCGATTTTCCGTGCTACATCATGGTATTGCAAAGTTGACCCTTTATAGTCGGTCAACGCATCTCTGTCCCAATTATCTTTAATGCTTTTTTCTATATAAGAGTTAAAACTTTGTATAGATTCCATTGCACAATCTTGAAATTTATGTGCAAAGGTATAAGTTTTGGTGCACAAATCCAAAACTCTTGTGCAATATTTTACCTAAATGTTTGCATCTATCTTGTTCGTGGTAAATTATTGTTCGATAATGCGGTATTCGTGATATATATTTCTACAAACGTTAATTCATAAGGACGTTCACTATGCTTTTGTTTGTAGCAAAGCTTTTGTAATAAGATCTGATATCTTGAATGAATCTCCTATTGATTGTATCTGCAGTAGTTTTGTTAGATGTTGCGTATTTTCTTAGCCAATATTCTAAAA
>CAVHUZ010000077.1:3776-11330 GCA_963639545.1 Bacteroidaceae bacterium | reverse complement strand
AGGTTTGGAAGTTTGGGAAAATAATCGTATTTTTGCAGAAACTTTAGATTATAACGATTTGTTAAGCCACAAACTTTAAAAAAATGAAGAAGTTAGTTTTTTCTATCTTAGCATTTGCCCTTATGATTATAATGGTTGGTTGCACCACATCCAAGCAAATAGCCTATTTCCAGAACATTGATACGATTAGCCTTGCGGCATCACGTGGTTTGTATGACGCACGAATTATGCCAAAAGATGAGCTTTCGATTTATGTTCAGACAACAGATCCAACAGCTTCTGCCCCATTCAATTTGCAAGGAAGCGCATCGTCTTCTTCATCGGCATCCATATCCGGAGGTCGTCAAGGATATTTAGTTGACAATACGGGAAACATCAATTTTCCCATTATAGGTAAGATACATGTTGCAGGCTTGACCAAAGGACAATGTGAGGAATTAATCAAATCTAAAATACAACCTTATTTGGCGCGTACCGAAACACCAATTGTAATTGTACGAATGTCTAGTTATCGTATTGTTGTAATGGGCGCTGTGAATAGTCCAGGTGTTATACCCGTAACGACAGAGAAAATCAGCATTATGGAAGCGTTGGCACAAGCTGGTGACTTAAATATAAAAGGTAGACGAGATAACGTAATGCTCATAAGAGAAGAGCCGAATGGTGAAAAGCATGAGATGCGTTTAAATCTCAATGATGCTAACTTGATTAATTCTCCTTATTATTATCTACAACAAAACGATATGATTTACGTTGAGCCTAATACAGTGATGAAACGTGACTCAGAATTGGGTTCGTCTACCACGTTATGGTTCTCGCTTGTAGGTGTTGTTACATCATTGGCATCCCTTATTCTTAATATTCTAAGATAAATACCAACTGGGTCTTTGATTCTAGTAATCAAGACTCAGTTATTTTTATATACCCATATTACCCCCAAGAGCAGTCTTGCCACCCCTTTCTATTAGATAAAAAGATTGAGGATAGAATAATACAAAACAAGTAAACAGTAAACTACTGAATGGAAAAGAATATTCATGAGGATTGCGGAGTAGCTATGATCCGTCTTCTCAAGCCATTGGAGTATTACCAAGAAAAGTACGGAACATGGATGTACGGGCTTAATAAGCTGTATCTAATGATGGAAAAACAGCACAATCGTGGACAAGAAGGTGCTGGTATTGCCGCAGTAAAACTAGAGAGCGAGCCTGGTAACGAGTACATGTTTCGTGAACGTGCTGAGGGTAAAAACGCTGTAACAGAAATCTTTAGTACAGTGCAAAAGAAGCTCAGAGGTATTAGTGAGGAACAACTTGCGGATGTTAACTTTGCTAAAACCAATCTACCTTTTGCTGGGGAATTGTACATGGGACACTTGCGTTACTCCACTACAGGAAAAAGTGGTTTGACCTATGTCCATCCATTCTTACGCCGTAACAACTGGAAGGCAAAGAACCTGTGTATGTGTGGCAACTTCAATATGACTAACATTGAAGAGATTTTCCACAAACTCACCATTCAAGGTCAGTGTCCACGTATCTATAGCGATACATATATTTTGCTTGAACTGATGGGTCACCGCTTGGATCGCGAAGTGGAACGTAATTTCATCGCTGCACAAAAGGAAGGATTACAAAATCAGGATATCACACATTATATAGAAGATCACGTTAAGATATCCAACGTCCTTAAAACTACTATGACCGACTTTGATGGCGGATATGTCATTTGCGGTATCACAGGTAGTGGCGAATATTTTTCTATGAGAGACCCATGGGGCATACGTCCTGGTTTCTATTATAAGGATGACGAGAAGGTTGTTGTTGCATCAGAACGTCCTGTGTTACAAACAACGTTTGACCTTGAATGCGAAGATATTAAAGAACTTATGCCTGGTCAAGCTATCATCGTCAATAAGGCTGGCGAATGCACCATAGAGGAGATTATCCCACAACGTGGTGATAGCGCTTGTTCATTTGAACGGATCTATTTCTCTCGTGGAAGCGATCGTGATATTTATAAAGAACGGAAGAAACTAGGTGATCAACTCACTGAGCCTGTGCTTAGATCAGTTGACTACGATGTCAATCATACTGTGCTTTCTTTTATTCCAAATACAGCCGAAGTGGCTTTCTATGGTCTTGTGCATGGTTTTAAACATTGGCTTAATAGGCAGAAAGTGAAACAAATCACAGCCTTAGGTGATCATCCTAAAGAAGAAGACGTTGAGAAGATTATCCACCAATATGTACGTTCTGAGAAAATCGCATGGAAGGATATTAAATTGCGGACCTTCATTACTGAAGGCAACTCACGTAATGATCTTGCTAGCCACGTCTACGACATCACTTATGAAGCGATACATCCTGGAGAAGATAACCTTGTTATTATAGACGACTCTATTGTTCGAGGCACAACCCTGAAAGAGAGTATCCTTCGAATACTCAACCGCCTCACACCTAAGAAAATCGTTATCGTGTCAAGTGCACCACAGATTCGTTACCCAGACTATTATGGCATCGATATGCCTAAGCTAGAAGAATTCTGTGTGTTCCATGCCACAATAGCCCTGATTAAAGAGCAACACAAGGAGCATCTTCTAAAAGAGGTTTACGAACAATGTCTCATAGAGCTAGCTAAGCCTGCAGATCAGCCTATAAACAATGCTGTTAAGGCTATCTATGCACCATTTACAGTGGAAGAGATCAACAAGAAAATCGTGGAACAGTTGCGTCCACAAGGCATGACAACACCTGTTGAACTTGTTTTCCAGAGCATTGAAGGACTGCATAATGCTATACCTAACCATAAAGGCGATTGGTATTTCACGGGCAACTACCCTACCCGTGGTGGCATGCGTCAAGTTAATCAAGCATACGTTAATTACTATCAGAAAGAAATCTAAATACAAGTTGAGATGCGCAATGTAACATTAGTACTCAGTGATGGTACAGAATTTAAAGGGAAAAGTTTTGGTTACGAGCAACCAATTGCGGGCGAGGTCGTATTCAATACCGCTATGATGGGTTATCCAGAAAGTTTGACAGATCCATCTTATGCTGGCCAACTCCTAACAATGACTTATCCACTTGTTGGAAACTATGGTGTACCACCTTTCACCATTGAGCCCAACGGACTTCCTACATTTATGGAGAGCGACAAGATTTATGCTTCGGCATTGATTGTTGCTGATTATAGCGAACAATATTCACATTGGAACGCCACCGAAAGCCTTGCCGATTGGCTAAAACGTGAGAAAGTGCCTGGAATAACAGGCATTGATACACGTGAGCTGACAAAGGTGTTACGCGAACATGGTGTGATGATGGGTAAGATTTTGTTTGATGATGAGCCTAATAATATACCCGAAGCTAACTATGAAGGTGTAAATTTTGTAGATAAAGTTTCAACCAAAGAAATCATCAAATACAACGAAGGCGCTGGTAAGAAAGTTCTCTTAGTTGACTGTGGCGTGAAAGCCAATATCATTCGTGAATTGATAGAACGAGAGGTAGAGGTGATTCGCGTACCATGGAACTACGATTATACGAATTTGGAGTTTGACGGACTTTTCCTAGCTAATGGTCCTGGTGATCCTAATATGTGTGCAGATGCCGTAGAGATTATTCGCAAACAGATGAATCTTTCCTCCAAGCCTATTTGTGGTATATGCATGGGTAACCAGTTGTTAGCCAAAGCTGCGGGCGCAGATATATATAAGCTGAAATATGGACACCGTGGACATAACCAACCTGTTCGCCTCGTAGGTACGGAGAAATGTTACATTACAAGTCAGAACCATGGCTATGCCGTAAATGCCAAAACTCTTGATGCAGATTGGGAGGAACTATTTGTTAATATGAATGATGGCTCTAATGAGGGAATAAAGCATAAGAGCAAGCCATGGTTCTCTAGCCAGTTCCACCCTGAGGCATGCTCAGGACCAGTCGATACAGAATGGATGTTTGACAAGTTTATCGAAAATTTGAAGTAAAGTTTAACATGAAAGACAATAATATAAAGAAGGTTCTTCTATTAGGATCTGGCGCATTAAAGATTGGTGAAGCAGGAGAGTTTGACTATTCAGGTTCTCAAGCACTCAAGGCTTTAAGAGAGGAAGGCGTCAAAACTATTCTTATCAATCCAAATATCGCCACAGTCCAAACCTCACAAGGGGTTGCTGATCAAATATACTTCTTGCCTGTTCAGCCCTATTTCGTTGAACGCGTCATTGAAAAAGAGCGTCCCGACGGCATCTTGCTTTCGTTTGGTGGTCAGACTGCCCTTAACTGTGGTGTTGAGTTAGAGCAAAGCGGCGTGTTGGCCAAATATGGCGTGCGTGTTTTAGGTACGCCTGTTAAGGCAATCATGAACACAGAAGACCGTGAACTCTTTGTAGAACAACTAGATGAGATTAATGTTAAAACCATCAAGAGCGAAGCTTGTGAGAACATGGAGCAAGCACGCAAAGCAGCAAAGGAGGTTGGTTATCCCGTTATTGTTCGAGCTGCTTATGCCCTAGGTGGTTTAGGTAGTGGCTTTGCCAATAATGAGGATGAACTTAACAAGATTTGCGAAAAAGCTTTCTCATTCTCACCACAGGTTCTCGTTGAAAAGAGTCTCAAAGGATGGAAAGAAATCGAATATGAGGTAGTCCGTGACCGTTATGACAATTGTATCACCGTATGTAATATGGAGAATTTTGATCCCCTTGGCATACATACAGGCGAATCCATTGTGATTGCTCCATCACAGACACTAACCAATAGCGAATACCACAAATTGCGTGCATTAAGCATTAAGATAGTACGCCATATTGGTATCGTAGGTGAGTGTAACGTACAATATGCTTTTGATCCTGTCAGCGAGGATTATCGCGTGATAGAGGTGAATGCGCGTCTGAGTCGCTCATCAGCCTTGGCATCAAAAGCAACTGGATATCCTTTGGCTTTTGTTGCAGCTAAACTGGGTATGGGCTATGGGCTCTTTGAACTCAAAAACTCTGTAACCAAGACCACTAGTGCTTTCTTTGAACCTGCTCTCGACTATGTTGTTTGTAAGATTCCACGTTGGGATCTTAGCAAATTTAGAGGCGTTGACAAGGAGTTGGGTAGCTCTATGAAATCAGTTGGTGAGGTTATGGCCATCGGTCGAAACTTTGAGGAAGCTATTCAGAAAGGTCTACGCATGATTGGTCAAGGAATGCATGGTTTCGTAGAGAACAAAGAGCTTGAAATTCCTGACATAGACACCGCTCTAAGAGAACCTACTGATAAGCGCGTCTTTGTAATCTCTAAGGCCATGCACAAAGGCTATGACGTGGACCAAATACACGAATTGACAAAGATAGACAAGTGGTTCCTCAACAAGTTGAAGCATATCATCGATATTGATGAGGCCCTTAAAGAATGCAACATCAATACGCTCGATAAGGAATTACTCCGTACGGCAAAGGTCTATGGTTTCACCGATTTCCAAGTAGCTCGTGCTGTTGGATTGGAGAGCGAGATTGGCAACATGCATAAGGCTATGCTCGTAGTGCGTAATCAACGTAAGAACTACGGCATCCTACCTGTTGTAAAACAAATCGACACTTTGGCGGCTGAATATCCAGCACAAACCAACTATCTTTATGTTACCTATGCAGGAACAAAAAGCGATATCGACTTTAGCAATGATAAGCGTAGCGTGATTGTCCTCGGATCAGGTGCATATCGTATTGGTAGCAGTGTCGAATTTGACTGGTGTGGTGTGCAAGCTCTTAACACCATTCGTAAGGAAGGCTATCGTAGCATTATCATCAACTACAACCCAGAAACGGTAAGTACCGACTATGACATGTGCGATCGTCTTTACTTTGATGAGCTTACCTTTGAACGCGTTCTTGATGTCATCGAGTTAGAGAATCCTCATGGCGTTGTTGTCTCGACAGGTGGTCAGATTCCTAACAACCTAGCAATGTATCTTGATGAACAAAACGTTAATATTCTTGGAACAAAGGCGCAAGATATTGATAACGCAGAAGATCGTGAAAAATTCTCTTCGATGCTCTCAAGAAATGGAATCAACCAGCCTGAATGGAGAGCCTTAAAGAGTATGGATGACATTGATAAGTTCATAGAGGAAGTAGGCTTCCCTGTTCTTGTGCGTCCTAGCTATGTACTATCAGGTGCGGCAATGAACGTTTGTTCTAACGAAGATGAGTTGCACCGCTTCTTACAATTGGCTGCTAATGTGAGTGAGGATCACCCAGTTGTTGTAAGTAAGTTTATTGAACATGCTAAAGAAATCGACTTTGATGCTGTAGCTAATAACGGCGAAGTGATTGCATATGCTATCAGTGAACACATTGAGTTTGCCGGTGTTCACTCGGGTGACGCTACCTTGCAACTTCCCCCACAAAAGTTGTATGTCGAAACAGTACGTCGCATCAAACGTATCAGCCGACAGATTGCTAAAGAACTGCACATCTCTGGACCATTCAACATCCAGTTTATGGCTAGAGACAACGATATCCTTGTGATAGAATGTAACTTGCGTGCAAGTAGATCTTTCCCATTTGTAAGTAAGGTGTTGAAGATCAACTTTATAGAGTTGGCTACTAAAGTGATGCTTGGCTTACCTGTTGAGAAGCCAAATAAGAACCTGTTCGACTTGGATTATGTGGGAATCAAGGCAAGTCAGTTCTCTTTCAATCGACTACAAAAGGCCGATCCCGTGCTAGGAGTTGATATGAGCTCTACGGGCGAAGTAGGTTGTCTTGGCGATGATACAAATGCTGCCCTACTCAAGAGTATGCTTTCCGTAGGACATCGTATCCCAAAGAAGACTATTCTTCTATCTACTGGTGGTGCTAAGCAAAAAGCAGAAATGCTCGATGCAGCTAAGCAACTAGTAGAAAATGGTTATGAGCTATATGCCACAGGGGGCACAAGCAAATATCTTACCGAAAATGGTATTGAGAATACGCTTGTATATTGGCCATCAGAAGAAGGCAAACTGCCTCAAGCGCTCGACCTTCTGCATGAGAAAAAGATTGATATGGTAGTGAATATCCCCAAGGATCTCACAACGCGTGAGCTTACCAATGGTTACATGATACGTCGTGCAGCAATCGATCTCAATGTTCCTTTGATTACCAATAGTCGTTTGGCCAGTGCGTTCATCAATGCTTTCTGTAGCATGACCCTTGACGAGATTGATATCAAGGCGTGGGGTGAATACTAATTGTATACAAAACTTAGCAAGATAGATAATCTGGAATGTAGCCGTTCGCTTGATGTGATAGAGGCTTACATTCCAGATTATTAACTTTATTTTATTTAGAGCTTCCTCTTTGCCAGTATTTATAATTGACTAAGATTGAAGTTATATAAGAGCATAACGTTCCTAACTATTGATTGTGAGAATGAAAAGAGAAAATCCAAAACAATCAGACATACATGTGATGCGCCTTGCAAGCATAGCATACACTCTATTTATGCTATGCACTTTCTTCTCTTGTGGGAGACAGACGTTACATGGAAATCATTATGATACAACAATGGTTGATAC
>CAVHUZ010000077.1:0-3766 GCA_963639545.1 Bacteroidaceae bacterium | reverse complement strand
AAGGTGATCAGATCTCACTATGGGTATATAACAATGATAGTACGTTAGCTACCATAGAAAGCTTAGCCAATCGTCACTCGCAAATTACCGCACAAAACACAATGGAGATTGTCGTAAAGCAAAAACGTGGTAACAGCACAATAACTATGCTTGTTCTACATGATGGAGAAAAATTTGCAGGAAATAGTTTTGATACAACTAACATTGTAAAGGTGTATAGCGATGGAAGCATGGTAGGAAAATATAGCTATCAACCAGGGCCGTCTAAAAGCGTTGATACTGCAATAGTGGCTGATAAAGCTTTCTTATACAATCTCCGTGCTTCAAAATCTATAAAGATCGAAGCTGAAACATTCACAAGTGGTAACTTAGTGTATGATTTTAAATGTGTTGAACCGCTTTCTTGGGGAAAAGACAAATAGATTTAATGATAGATATTGAGCCATTCGATAAATGCGTTAACCCTTGCTATAACATGCGCTTTGGTATCTTGTTCAATACTAAATCACTTGACATTAGGAAACGTCTTAGAATAAAAAAATAATTTATTTTTAGAAGAAATTTAATTTATTCTTTCCGGGAAATCAAATTATTTTTTATTCTCATTGTTTCTTCAACGCTAGCTTTTAGCAATGATACAGTAGCTCATGGATGCACCTATCGTAAGACCAAAGAAGTGTAGGTGTCCTTGGCTCGAATTCTTGCATTCCTTGTACAAACGTTCCTTATTCGTTAACGGTGGTGTTTTCGGTATAACCACGAAGTAGATTCACGTCACGTCGAATGTGGTAAACTCTTCCATCAGCGCCTTTTGCCTTCACATTGACAAAATAGACACCATCTGCTACAGCCTTTCCATTAAATGTGCCATCCCATCCTCCTGCAGGATCAGTCCAACTATAGAGCTTCTGTCCCCAACGATTGAATATCGTGGCTTGAAACTCTACAATGCTTTGATATCCATCCTTGGCTTTATAGATATCGTTTATGCCATCACCATTTGGCGAGAAAGCGTTAGGAAAATCCAATTTACTCTCGCTTACAGATATAACGAATGCTGGATAATCTTCCATCGTATAGGCTATGGTATCTGTGCCTAAGGAGAATGTTGCGAATAATGCTACACGATGAGCTCCAGCTTGGTTAAAGGTATATTCGGTGTCGGCATCATAACGTACAAGTTCAGGCTCATCGGTGTTACTATCGGTGTAGAATCTCCATTCGAAGTGCTCGCTATACCCCTCAGTGTTTTCTACGTTGGCATAAAAATGTACCGTAAGTGGGGCTGAGCCAGTGCAAGTTCCTCCTGGTTCTAGAGTCTGTTCGTCACCGTTTTCGTCATTGTATGTTGCAGTTGGACTTACGGACTGAGCATAAGACAACATTTGCCAACCTAATAACAATATGATAATAAATGTTTTTCTCATTTTATTTCGCTTCAAAAGCATTGTTTTTGCAAATTTACAAAATTATTCCAAGCCATTTACACTAACTTTTAAACTTTTTCTTAACTTTGCATAAGATACGCTACTAAATATTTAAAACAATGAAAGACTTTTTTAAAGTAGGCATATTTCTTCTCTTACTATTGTTTTGTGGTTCATTGAATGCACAAAACAACAATTGGAATTATATCCACAAGGTTAAGAAGAAGGAAACTATCTTTGGAATTGCAAAAGATTATAAAGTCAGTATGCAAGAATTGCTTGACGCAAATCCTATCATGAAACAAAATGGTTACGAGCTAAAAAAAGGAGAACAAATTCTCGTTCCTTTTGGAAAGGATAATGATAAGATTATAGATTCGTCGCGCAGCAATAGTTCGAAGACATCAATACAGACAAACACGGTTTCATCAGCAGTAAAGACAGATGCTATCAAGGTAGGCGTAATGTTGCCTCTGCACAACCTAGATGGTGATGGAATAAGAATGGTGGAATATTATCGTGGCTTGTTGCTCGCCTTTAATCAACTCAAGACGGAAGGGATCAACACCGATGTTCATGCATGGAATGTGGCTAAAGATATGGATATCAATACTGTATTAACAGATCCTAATGTTGCCAATCTTGACGTTATTTTTGGTCCCCTCTATTCTAAACAAGTTAAACCTCTGTCTGATTTCTGCAAGCTACATGCTATCAAGTTGGTAATTCCGTTCTCAATAGAGAGTGATGAGGTGAAATATAATAACAATATTTTTCAGGTATATCAGAACGACTCCATACTTACTCATGCTGCTATTATAAGTTTTATTGAGCGTTTTCAAACGTCTCACCACCCTATTTTCATCAATTGTAACGATGTTAGCTCTAGGGTTGGCTCATTTACCAACGCTCTGAAGAAGCAACTTGACAATGTAGGTGTTAAGTATGATCTTACCAATATCAATACCAATATCACCGACTTTGCTAAGCATTTTACATCGTCACGACCCAATGCCATCGTTATCAACTCTGAAAAGAGTCCACAACTCAATCGCGTCTTTCAGAAACTGGACTCGCTCAAGAGTACACATCCGGGTTTAGCTATTTCTATCTATGGCTACAACGATTGGTTTATGTATCAGGATTATGATCTTGACCAATTCTATAAGTATAACGTGTACATCCCTACCACCTATTATTATAACAAGAGTAGCAGAAGCACAGAAAAGTTGCAAGCACTTTATAACGAAACATATGGTGTCGAGATGGATAAGAGATATATCCCACGATTAGCGTTAACAGGTTATGATCAAGGGCAGTTCTTTGTTCGAGGATTGAAGCAATACGGAAAGCGATTCAAGGGTGCAAGTGATCAGTCGACCTATCGCCCACTCCAAACGCCATTGCGTTTTAAGTCGCTATCTAACGGAGGTTATCTCAACTGTAATTTTCAATTGATTCATTTCAAAGCAGATCAAACGATAGAAAAACTCACTTATTAAGCCCCTAGGTGAAAGCTACAAGTAGAAAAGTTTTTTTTAAATGGTAATGAAAACGAACGTAAACATATACACCCTCATCTTATTGCTATTAGGGATAGTTATCTCCCAGGAACTTAAAGCACAAGTGGGAGAACATCGCAATGTGTTCTCGGTTGGTGTTAATGGTGGATACGTGCTATCAAATGTGGGATTTGACCCAAGTGTACCGCAGAATCTTCATGGCGGTATAACCGGTGGATTGTCTATGAGATATACTTGTGAAAAGTATTTTTCTACCATTTGTTCTATTGGCGCAGAGATTAATTACGCTTCCACAGGATGGTCACAGAACATACGTACGGCGACAGACCAGCCCGTAACCAATAGCAATGGCGCTATAGAAAGCTATTCGCGTACAATCAACTACGTACAGATTCCTCTGTTTGCGCATTTAGCATGGGGTAGAGAGCAGAACGGATGGAACTTCTTTTTTCAAGCTGGACCACAGATAGGGCTCTATCTCAGCGAGTCGACAAAGAAAAACTATGACACGCCTAATCTAACAACGGATGGTAGCGGACGTAGTAATACCATTATAGAACAAGAATCTATGCCTGTTGAGAAGAAATTTGATTATGGTATCTCTGCTGGTGTTGGTGCTGAATATGTGCATACCAGTATAGGTAGATTCCTAATAGAGGCACGTTACTATTATGGCTTGGGTAACATCTATGGCTCTAGTAAGACCGACTATTTTGGTAAATCAAACATCAGTAATATAGTTATCAAAACCACCTACCTATTTGATTTAATTAAGAAATAGCAGAAAGTATCCCCCTAAATATATATCGATATTAA
>CAVHUZ010000076.1:0-11458 GCA_963639545.1 Bacteroidaceae bacterium | reverse complement strand
GTGTGGGGACAAGGGGTAAGCGGAGCACATTCTCTATCATACCCATGTCGTTAAGCAGGGCCTTGACACCAGCCGGATTGCCGTCAACGAAGAGGAGCTTGTATAGCTCGGTGAACTGATGATGGATGCGACGTGCGGCATCATACTCGCCTTGGAACTCCAAGCGTATCATCTTAGAGAACTCCTTAGGCAGGGCATTGCCGATAACGGAGATGACGCCTGCTGCACCACTCGCAATCATCGGATAAGTGAGGGCATCATCACCGCTGATCACTTCAAAGTGGCTTGGCTTGTTCTTGATGATCTCATCCACCTGCTCTAGGCTTCCCGCAGCTTCCTTGATGGCTACCACATTGGTAAAGTCAGTGGCAATGCGACAAGTAGTCTCGGGTGTCATATTGATACCCGTGCGTCCTGGGACATTGTATAAGACGATAGGCAATGGGCATGCCTTGGCTATCACCTTGAAATGCTGGTAGATACCCTCTTGAGATGGTTTGTTGTAATATGGGCAAATGCTTAATATACCATCAATATGATGCCAATCGGAGGTCTGAATCTCTTGTGCAACGGCTGCAGTGTTGTTTCCTCCGCAATATTTCAGTATAGGAACGCGACCTTTGTTGATACGTATGATAGCTCTTGTGATCTCGTCTTTCTCCTCTTGAGACAGACAAGGGGCTTCACCAGTAGTAGCAAGGATACAAAGGAAATTTGCCCCGTTGGAAAGCTGATACTCTACCAATCGTTCCAATGCAGCATAGTCAACGCTTCCATCGGCTTTGAACGGAGTGATAAGGGCAATTCCCAATCCATGAAATATGTTCTGCATAAAATTGAGATTATTTGTTTTCAATGCAAAAATACAATATTATCCCCATTATGCCAAGTCATTGTAAGATATATTTCAGATTTTTAAGTTTTGCGACGTGGCGGATACTTCACATCCCAAAGGAAGAGGGCGTTGCCAGGCATGCTCTCGCCAGCATCGCTGCGACAACCATTCTGCAGAATAGACCCGAACTCCTCAAGCGAGAGTCTGCCGCGACCGACATCCACCAACGTGCCTACTACCGCACGAACCATATTGCGTAAGAAACGATTGGCAGTGATGGTGAAACAATATTGTGCAGCAGGAGCGTCGATGAAATCGCAAGAAACCTTATCCCAATGAGCCTCGGTAAGGTCACAGATGGTGGTCTTTACATCAGCTCCAGCTTTGCAGAAACAGTTGAAGTCGTGCGTACCGATAAGCATCTGTGCCGCTTGATTCATACGTTCAAAATCCAGTGGATAATGACTCTCGCAGGAATAGGCACGCAGGAAAGGTGATTTGCCCGTGTGTAGATAATAATGATAGGTGCGTGCGGTGGCAGTGAAGCGTGCGTGCCAATCGATAGGCACCTCCTCAATGCTTTGCACACTGATATCACGGGGTAAGATGCGGTTGAGACGATAAGCCAGTTGGGTGGTATCGATGGGCGATTCGCTGTCAAAGTGGGCCACCATCACACGGGCATGTACCCCTGCGTCGGTCCGTCCAGCACCAACCACATCTGTGGGTTTGCGGAGCAAGGTGGTAAGCGCCGTTTGCAGCTTTTCCTGTACAGATATGCCGTTAGGTTGTATTTGCCAACCATGATATGCGGTGCCATCGTATGAGAGATGGATGAAATAACGTGTTAACATGTATGCAAAGGTAAGAAAAGATTTCCAACAATAGATTATGGACGTGTTCTATAAATTCAAAAATCCATCAAAGATAATTTTTAGAACCCGCCTATAATTTGTATCTTTGCAAGGTGATATTCTATTTTTCAGGAACGGGTAACACCCGACATATAGCACGATTGGTTCATGAAACCTTAGGGGAGCGTCTTGTCGATATGGCAGATGTTGCCTTGGAAGACGCACGTTTCGTTGTGAAGGCAGATGAACGGGTAGGATTCGTGTTTCCGGTGCATGGTTGGCGCACACCTATATTGGTGAGACGCGTTATCGATGCATTGCATATAGAGGCAACAGACAAAGCTCCTTTTTGCTATGTGATCATGACGGCGGGTGATAGTATCGGCATGGCTATGGATAGACTTCTGCCTCATCTAGAGCGAAAAGGTTTGGTAACGCAAGCCGTCTGTTCGCTAGTGATGCCTGAGTCGTATGTGGGATTGCCGTTCATGGATGTAGATACGGAAGAGAAAGAACGAACCAAGATAGCAGAAGCAGATGAGCAATTGGCTGTGTTCTTAGAATCGGTAAAGAATTGCGACGGAAGTCGGTTTGAAAAACAATTTCGAAACTTAATGCGAGGTCCACTACCCTCTTTCTTCTCTGGTCCCGTGGGAGCGTTCTTTGAATGTTATCTGATTAAGGATCGACCTTTCAAGGTGGATGAATCCCTCTGTGTCGGTTGCGGCAAATGTGCAAAGGTCTGCCCTGTGCAGAATATCCGATGCGAGGATGGAACTGCTCCTAAATGGCTACACAACGGCAAGTGTCTTACTTGCTTTGCCTGTTATCACCATTGCCCCAAAAAAGCCATCGCTTATGGTGGGCGTACCAAGACAAAAGGACAATACTACTTTGGGCGCAGACATTCAGGAGAAGCAAAGGGAGAATAATCAGAATAGAACTCTTCTAAGAATCTACACATTATATATATAAAGGTAATCATCAGAAATCATTTATCAACATATACAATGAAAAAACTAATACTACTTATCTGTTTCATCACTTCATCGTTGATGACATGGGCAATAAAGGCCAACCCCACTCCTCTTACCATTAAACAGTCGGACGGTACTATGGTTACCGTTCTGCTTCATGGAGACGAACATTTTAGTTGGTACACGGATCTTAACGGACGTTTGTTGCAACGAGTTGGCAACGACTTCCACGTGATGGATGTGTCCGCAGAAACCTTTTTTGCACAAGCCAATGCTGAGATGGAACGTTCAAGAGCACGGATGATTCCCATTGCTACCACTAGTCCTTCTTATTTCCCACATGTAGGTTCGCCTAGGGCGTTGGTCATCCTTGTGCAGTTTAGCGACACCACGTTCAGTGTGAGTGATCCCAAAGCGGCATTTGAGCAATATCTGAATGGTACTGAGCAATCGCAAGACTTTAATGTGCTTGCTAAGCGCAACTATGGCAGTGTGCGTCAGTATTTCTCTGATATAAGCGAAGGACAGTTTACACCACAGTTTGATATTGTTGGTCCTGTCACATTGCCCAATACCAACGGCTATTATGCAGCAGATAATGGCAGCTATAAAGACTATCGCATTGACGAGATGATTAAGAAGGCATGTGAGATGGTGGACGACTCTGTAGATTTTGCCCAATATGACAATGATGATGATGGGTATGTGGATCTCGTCTACTTGATATATGCGGGATACTCACAAGCCAATGGTGCTCCAGCCAATGAGAGTATTTGGCCCAAGTCTGGTACGACAAGCGGTGGCACTTATGATGGAAAGAAGGTATATCGTTATGGTGTAAACAACGAATTGAACTATACGCCAGGCAGACAATATAGCACCAACCCTGAGATTACGAAGCGTATGAACGGCATCGGGGTGTTCTGCCATGAGTTCGCGCATACGTTGGGTTTGCCAGACCTCTACCCCACTACGGTAAGTGCGCAAGTAGACAATCAGGCTTTGGAATACTGGGATGTGATGGACGGCGGCGCCTACGTAGATAATGGGTACATGCCAATCGACTTTACTCCTTGGGAAAAAGAAGTGATGGGATGGAAAGAGCTAGCTTCTCTATCCAATGATACAGCCAAAATCACAATGTCCGAAGATGAGGCATACAAGATTAGCGAAGATGATCAAAATGAATATCTCATTCTGCAAAACTTCCAGAATAGTGGTTGGAAAACCAAGATGCCAGGTCATGGCTTGTTGGTGTATCGCATAGATTATCCTTATAGTGAGGTGAACTCGTATGACCGACCCAATAACAAGCTAGGTAAGCCGGCTATTACCATTGTGCCAGCAGACAGTTTGCTGATAACCTCCTACAATGTGAAGACGTCTACAACGTCAGACAAGCAATATACCGCAGCCGAATACAAACAAAGCTTCTATGGCGATCCTTACCCAGGATCGATGAATGTAACAACGCTGCCTTGGGTGACGATGAACAATTGTACTATAGAAAAGCCGTTGTATCATATCACAGAAGATGCGGGAACCATCAGCTTTGAGTATCTGAAGGATCAAACCGCAACTCATATCAATGGTCTCACACGTGAGGAAACATCTACATCACACCTCATCTACACGATTGATGGCAGATGTGTAGGAAAGGTAAAAGAAGCTTTGGCAAAAGGAGTATACCTTCAAAATGGGAAGAAGATCGTGGTGAAGTGAGCTAACTCTCTTCCTCATTGACGAGGTTAAAAGATCGATTAACCCCAATCGGTGCAATTGCCGGTTGGGGTTAATCAGTTATTCTTGTCAACATTCGGGTTTGTTGGGACAATGATCAAGGCGTTTGCCTCTGTGCTTATTCATCATCTGGCTACGCAAAGCACATCCTTTACATCCGCGGCAGGGGTTGTTTCGTTGGGATAAACTTTGCCAAATTCTATAACAAGCATAGCTTATGGCTGCGATGACAATGATTCCAACACCGATATATTGCCAATCCATTCTTTATACAGGATTGTTTTGCGGGTCTGAGTCAAAGAGGCTATCAGCAGCTTTCATCTCGTCGCTGTCAAACCATGTAGACAATTTGTCTTTAGCCTTCTGCTTGATATCATCGTCCACGTCCGTCCAAACCTTTTGCAATACGAAGATAAGCACGCCAAGGTCATCGGTAAGTCCAGCAATAGGGATAGCATCAGGTACAGCGTCAAGTGGTGAGATGAGATATCCTAAAGCTCCAATGATAAGCGCTTTTTCTTTAATAGAGACTCGGTCACTGCTCAAAGTGTAGAAAAGAATCAGTGCAGCATAGATCAGTTTTGCCCCTGCACGCTTAGCTATATGTGAAATCTTTTCTACAAACTTGTCAGTGGAAAAAAGCTGTTTGTATTGTTGAAGATCTGATAGTTCCATGCGTATTCTTTGTTTTAGATGTGCTCTGAAAGATCCACACCTCATTAAACATCCATTACATCAGAAGGTTAGCCATATGGGTTCATGGCTTCCTATTATGCTCTTACAAACGGAGACTTAAAAGCTTTCACCTTATTTATATAATCTCTTGCTTCGGGATAGGCCTGATTGACACGATGGATGCGATGATGAACCAACGCTTTCATCAGTAGGTAGTAAAGCAGAAACAATACCAAACCTACCCCTATTGCTACGACTTGGTTGGCCAACATATTGGCGAATGGCAGATTATATTCGGGGATAGCCGACATCACCAAGATAGGAAGAATGAGCAGTACACCGGCGATGGTGTATCGGCTTCTCTCAGACCCTTCGCTATCTAGAGCAGCTTGGTAGTCAAAGAGGTAATCGCTGAGTTCTTCCTCGGAGAGGGAACCTTTTTGTGGAAAACCTTGATCCATAGCATAATTCTTGATCTTGTTTTCCATTTGATGCTGAAAGTCATCAACAACGGTAGTATATGATTCTAAGTCTTTCATTTGATTGCAATTAAATAAAAGGAAAAGCAGTGTCCCTATAAGCCGGGTTCCGTAGAGCCTTCATCTTTCGATAATAAGACTCCGTCTGTCATTTATCTAACCTGTAAATCGCTTCACAGTTTAAGCATTCTACCCTCCATCGCATCTTCGAGAGAACTTGGGCGGGTTTCCTATGGCGATGGTTTACATGAACTTGCAGCCCCTGAATAGCACAGCACAACAGTCGCCTGCTGTCTGGTAGGCTTTTACTCTACCTTCTCACCCTTACACAGTCTGCTTTAGGCTTTTTCTTCAGTCGAATAGGCTTAAAGGACACGACTATGCGGTTATTTTCTTCTGCGTCTTCTACTGTTACCAATAGCTTGTACTTTCGCAAGCAGGGTACCCACACGCTGCCCGGACTTTCCTCTTACGTCACTATGGACGCAAGCGACAGTACCGGGAAACTGCCTTTCTTATGCAAAGGTATAATCTTACTTTGAGATAATAGGCCTATGAAAAGAGTATTTACGTGGATTTAAAGCATATTAACAGTTGGCTTTTCTCCAAACCGAACCAATTTGAGAGGAACTTCACTTGTGGTAAAAAATACTAAATATAAGTAATGTAATAGGCTTGTAAATGGAATAATTAGTAATTTTGCAATGCTAGAAAGGCAAATTTTTCTTATTGTGAATAGAAAAGATATATTTAGGATTGGTATAGATGTAGGTTCCACTACGGCGAAGATAGTTGTTCTAGATGCTTCTGATCAGATTGTATATTCGCAGTACAAACGTCATAACGCACAGGTAGGAGCATTGATAACCGAATACTTTCACGATATCTGCAAGCTTGTAGGTAGTCATCCTGTAAAGGTCTGTGTGACAGGTTCTGTGGGGATGGCTGTTGCGGAACAACTTCAAGCTCCGTTCCTGCAAGAAGTGGTTGCGGCTACTGAATATGCGCGTATTGCACATCCCGAAGCCAAGTGCCTGATTGACATTGGTGGTGAAGATGCCAAAGTGGTATTGTTTGACAAACATAACACCCAGTTGAGGATGAATGGTAACTGCGCTGGGGGTACAGGAGCGTTTATTGATCAGATGACGGTGTTGATGGGTGTAGATAATGCAAAGCTTGATGAGCTAGCTCTGCATGCCAACCAAATCTATCCAATGGCATCGCGATGTGGCGTGTTTGCTAAGACTGATGTTCAGAACCTTATGGCCCGTAATGTCAGCAAAGAAGATATTGCTGCTTCCATCTTTCATTCTATCGCCGTTGAAACGATCACCACGTTAGCGCATGGCGCTGTCTATGAGGCACCAATACTGTTGTGTGGCGGCCCATTAACGTTTATGTCTGCGCTGCGAAAGGCTTTTGCTGATTACTTAGGAATGGACGAAGATAAAGACTTTATCATTTCTCCGCAAGCTAATCTGATACCTGCCATAGGGTGTGCTTTCCATGCAGGGCAAATCGTTGAGTCCCTCAGCAAGGATAATAACGCTACAACAATAGAAGAGCTAATAACGAAGCTAGATAGCCATATTCGGGTGCAATGGCATAGCGACTTGAAACCTCTCTTTGCTGATGAAGCGGCATATAAAGCGTGGAAAGATAAAAAGGCTTGTTACACTACTAATAAGCAACCTATTCGCCCTAATACCACGGAGGAGGTGTTTGTTGGTATCGATTCGGGTTCTACTACTACAAAGATAATCGCTCTGAGAGAGGATGATTCGATAGCGTTCAGCTATTATACGATGAATCTCGGCAATCCGATTGCGGCTGCCAAGAAGGGGTTGGCGCAATTATTGAAGGAAGCGACCGCCAAGGGAACCAGCATCAAGGTGAAAGGAGCCGTGTCAACGGGATATGGTGAAGAACTGATTAAGAATGCGTTCAACCTCGATGATGGGATGATAGAGACGATAGCCCACTTCGTTGCAGCAAAACAGTTGAAGCCTAATGTGAGTTTTATCCTTGATATTGGCGGACAGGATATGAAAGCCATCTTCGTGGAGCAAGGCGCAGTGGTGCGTATGGAACTCAACGAGGCATGTTCGTCGGGATGTGGCACGTTCATTCAGACCTTTGCCAATAATCTTAATATGGATATTGCCGATTTTGCTGAGGCTGCTTGTCACGCAGATGCTCCTTGTGACCTTGGAACACGATGCACGGTGTTTATGAACTCGAAGGTGAAACAGGTAATGCGTGAAGGGGCAACCATAGCAGATATCAGCGCAGGCTTGTCCTACTCGGTCATAAAGAACTGCCTATACAAGGTGTTGAAGCTTCATGGCAATGACAGTCTGGGCGAAGAGATTGTGGTGCAAGGTGGCACGATGCGCAATGATGCCGTGGTAAGAGCATTCGAGGTGATGACGGGTAGAGAGGTGGCACGTTCAGATATGCCTGAGCTCATGGGTGCGTTGGGGTGTGCTCTCCATGCCAAAGAACTCAACACACACAACGAACGTGATATAAACGAGCTTCTTGCTTCGGCCGATTACACAACGCGGGAGACACAATGCAAAGGCTGCTCCAATCAGTGTCGTGTCATGCAATATCGCTTTACTGGTGGTGGACGCTTTTTTTCGGGAAACAAGTGCGAACGCGTCTTTAACAACTATGCCAAAGGAACAAAGGTAGGCCGGAACATCTATACGACGAAAGAAAAGCTCTTGTTCGGAGAGGCTACGACACCTTCAACGATTAATGGCGCAGCTTCATATACAGAGGAGTGTGTGGTGGCAATTCCACGCATCTTAGGTATGTATGAAGATTTCCCATTTTGGCAGGCATTGTTCTCCAATTGTGGTATAAAGGTAGTGCTCTCGTCTGACAGCTCTTTTCATAGATATGAGCAACAACTCAATAGCGTGATGAGTGACAACATTTGTTTCCCTGCCAAACTGGTGCATAGTCATATACACGAACTGGATCAATGGTTGTCATCGATAGACGCTAAGGACAAGCGCATCTTCTTCCCATATGTGGTGTATGAAAAGAAAGAGGACGCAAGGACCGACAACTCGTTCAACTGTCCGATAGTGACAGCCTACTCAGATGTGGTTCGTAACAGTATGAATCTAGCAAACGTAATGGATTCGCCTGTGATAACATTTGCTAACCGGCAATTGCTAGAAAAGCAGATCATGCGTTATCTGAAGACGTGGGGAATAGAGAAGAAGCAGATTCGCTTCGCCTTTAAAGAGGCATGCCAAGCGCAAGACTACTATAATGCGAAGCTAGTAGATGAGAACAAAGTCATTGTAGAGGAAGCCAGAAAGAATAATCAACTCGTCATCTTATTGGCCGGCCGACCATATCATACGGATCCATTGATCCAGCATCGCCTCTCTGACATGATAGCATCAATGGGGGTAAATGTAATCTCGGACGATATCGTTCGTGGCGATACCGATACTGAAGCACGCGGAACGCAACTGGTGGAGCAATGGGCTTATACCAATAGGATTATCAAGGCGGCACAGTGGGCAGCTCATCAGCCTCAAGATGTCCACTTTGTAGAGATGACGTCTTTCGGATGTGGGCCTGATGCCTTCGTCCAAGACGAGGTGAGAGACATCCTGAAACGTAACGGGAAGCCGTTTACGTTGCTTAAGATTGACGATGTGAGCAATACGGGCAGTCTAAAACTGCGTATCCGAAGCCTTGTAGATAGCTTGATGATAAAGAACGAATCGGGTAAGAAGCTACCTTTCGTCAAGACTAAGGTCTTCCACAAGGAGGATGTGCGTCGTACCATTCTGGCCCCTTTCTTCACAGAGTTTCTCTCTCCCCTTCTCCCTCCACTTCTTAAGTTGGCTGGATACAATCTAGAAACCTTGCCGATGAGCGATGCGCAGAGCGCAGAAGAAGGTTTGGCTTATGCTAACAATGAAGTGTGCTACCCTGCTACACTCATCGTCGGTGACATGGTCAAAGCATTGAAAAGTGGCAAATATAATCCTGACGACATTGCTTTTGTCATGACACAGACTGGCGGTCAGTGCCGAGCTACCAATTATACGGCACTGATCAAACGGGCATTCATAGCCAATGGCTTTGCTAATGTGCCCTTAATCACGTTAGGTGTCTCGACGGAGGGAGGAGATAACGAACAAGATGGGTTTAAGTTTCCTTGGGTTAAGCTATCAAGTATCACGACCAACACCTTATTATATTGTGACGCATTAGCTAAACTATATTATCCTGCGGCTGTAAGAGAAAAGAAACCTAATGCTGCCAAGGCGCTCAAACAGAAGTATACGGACCTTGCAATAGAGCGCATTGCAAAGAATGATGCTAAGGGATTAGTGAGTCTGATCCATGAGGCAGCTACGGAGTTTGCTTCTATCTGCACAGATAAGAAATGTGGACAGGTGGGATTGGTCGGAGAGATATTCTTGAAATTCAATCCTTATTCGCATCAGTTCCTTGAGGAACAGTTGATTAAGAAAGGTATTGAGGTGGTGCCGCCACTGATAACACCGTTCTTTGTTCAAGACTTTGTGAATATAGAAGTACAGCAGAGGGAATGTCTGAAGGAAAACAAGATTCCTTCAGTTGTCCTACATGCGGTCTATAAATTAATCGAACATAGACAAAAAGTATTTAACAAGGCTGCAAGTCCATTCCCTTACTTTAGAGACTTCACCTCTATCTATGAAGATGCTGAAGGAGCAAAAGGACTGGTTAATCTCTCTGCCCAATTTGGCGAAGGATGGCTATTGCCTGCTGAGGTAACGGCATTCTATAACGACGGCATCAGAAATGTCATATCGTTGCAACCTTTTGGATGTATTGCCAATCATATCATCTCCAAAGGTATAGAGAAGAAGTTGTATGAGAAGTATCCTGATCTAAACTTCTTGAGTCTTGATTTCGATTCAGGTGTCAGCGCAACAAACGTAGAGAATAGGTTGTTACTCTTCTTGAACAACCTGCAACAAGCATTATAGGAAGATAAGCCAATGCGCCCGAGGTTAGAGATTGTTCTTACCTCGGGCGCATTGATATAAAGCTACTTTAGGTCAATCAGCCCAAAGTGGGCACGATGGCAAAATAAACGGCATCGTGATCCGTGAGATTCTCCATGTAATGAGCATGTCCTTCGGGACAATAATGCGCTTGCCCTACCCTACACACTTCCACTTTGTCATCGTAATGAAAGGTTAGTTCACCACTAATAACATAGATAACCTCGAAGGAACCTTCGTGAACATGTAATCCGCTTGATGCACCTGGACGCAACGTGGAATACATAATCTTGGCTTTCTCGTCTGCAAATGAACGGCTATCAATCAGTCCTTTGCCGCCTTTAAATCCTTCGGTATGAACCTCCGGAATCTTGTCAAAATCTATAATCATATTGTTTCGTGTAAATCTTTTGTTCTACTAATCATCGTTTTTATGACTTTGTTTTCTCGTTGAGATTGCTCTCATTCGTCTACCAACAAGTGCCTTTAACGATAAGGCAAAGATAACAATTAAGTTTGAGAAACGCTCACCTTTCTTATAAAATATTTATGACCAACATTAGCGCTAGAACATAAATGTTGGTGGATACGGCTATGACGCTCATCTTGGTAATTCTGGAAACGAAGCCTATGATATTGGCAAAGTACGGCAACCATTTGCTACTCCCCGCGCTATACTTTTATATAGTAATAGGAAATCCGGTAAGATGAAAATTAATTTAATTTTTGATGAAAAATAAATTGATTTTCATCCAAAAATAATTTATTTCTGTTCGCAATTCGGCATCATTCATATCCTCATTCGACATCTATTATCATGTGAAGGAATACGCAATAATCTGTTAAAAGCCTATCGTGATAATGC
>CAVHUZ010000075.1:0-11652 GCA_963639545.1 Bacteroidaceae bacterium | reverse complement strand
CAATATCAGCAACATTTCAGTCGCTTTTTTAAACGTATTGTAGGTGTTTCGCCTAAAGATTATAGAGAGAAATAAATTGTTTTTCAGAGAGAATCAATTTATTTCTCTCCGAAAAACAATTTATTTTTATCTTTCGTTCGATAGCTTTTGAGGTGTGAAATGGGCGTGCTAACAAGATAAAAGGGAACTGTATGGTTTGTATTTCGTATATGAGCTTGGTCAGATGGAATAAATAATGTACTTTTGTCACAAAGATAATACTCATAACATGAAACACATTCACTACCTTATAGCTATTCTTGCTATTATGTTTTGTACCACTTCTTGCGAGAAGGGGCCCGAAGAAGAGTTGCCTACTAACACCGAAACACCATCACAAACAGATGACGACAACGATGATGATGATAGCGAATATGAAGAGACGGATATAGTAGACGGCAACAAGAATAATAACCAAACGAATAGTTATATGACGGTGGCCCAATTCCAAGAAGCCAACTTGTCGTCAGGGTCAGTAATGGTTCGTGGATATATCGTAGGTGCATGCTCCAAACAGATATCCTATGCAGAGTGGGTTGCGCCTTTCACTTACAATCAAGCCATATTGCTAGCGGATGATCCTCAGTGTACTGACGACACTAAGGTCATGTCCGTCCAGCTAAAGAAAGGGCCTATCCGTAATACCTTTAATCTTGTAGACCATCCAGAAAACTTAGGACGTAAGGTGTATGTATATGGCGGTAAGCATACTTACCTAGGCATAGCGGGTATGAAAGATGATATTACCGGTTATGGATTCTGCGATGAAGAGTAGGGGAGACAGCTTACAACCATTGCTCTAGCATTGTTATGGCAGTTTGCATATCAGTATCAAAGGTTACATGATCGCATAAGAAATCGTCTTTTCCATGCGCTAGTTCTGCGTAAAGCAGAGGATTCATTCCTGAGACATAACTAGCTATAGCATACTCAATGTCATCTTTCTGCTGCGCGTTGTTCGAGTAGGCATACACCTGCCACTTCTGATGAAAGAAACAATAAGCAGCCTCAACGCAGTCCTTAGAGATTAGTTCATTCATATTTCCATCCGTCATAAGGTATTCGAACACTTATTCATAGTCGTCAATCACATCGTTAATAAACTGCATCATTGGTAATGCCGTTTGGCATTTGTCTGCAAACGCATCTAACCATTCATCGCCTTCAAAGAACAGATTATCCACCCTAGTCCAGCAACAATAATCTTTCATACGTAGATAGTTCATGTGTGGATAGTCCTTAGGAAATCCTTTAGGCGCAGTTTTTAAACAGCTGATCCCGAATCCTTTAGGTGCTGCTTGTTCATCATTCCATTCACTAGCATTAGGCAGACCAAAAGTATCTATAAAATCCTTATTTCCTACAGCTTCTAGCCATGCTTCTTGGTTTCCCATAATCTCGTTTCGACACGATGTGAGTATGTTTGTCGGCAACCAATATGCACCAAAAGCTATTAAGCAATTATTTGGCTGAACATGTATGTAATAGCCTCCGTGTAGGCCTTTCTTTCCGTGTGCGGAGATGTAGGCTCCAAGATGGCGTTTGTATGGTGACTTGTCCTTAGAAAATCTCACATCCCGATAGAATCGATATGTGCAATCTTTAGGTGTGAGATGAGCTATGGAGCTATCAAACTGACATATTCGTGCAATAGCCTTCGCCACACCAGCCTCGAATGAATCCTTTGCATAGAGGTACTCGTCTTTATGATTGAGAAACCATTCACGATTGTTGTTTTCATTGATATCACGCAAAAAGTGCAAGATAGCCTTTGTATCCATATAGTCTATTGATTTTTAGAATTCGCCATTAATAATGATACAAAACTACAAAAAACTATTTACACAGAAGTTGTGAAATAACAAATAGTTGAGATTGGTTAGATATTTTGCATTAAGATAGGTAATCTTTGCCTTCTTTTATCTATCTTTGCATAAGGCATTTTTCTGCCTTGCTATTTATAAAAGGAGAGGAATGAGCGTCTATTGCCATGATGTAAGAAGAGCGCATCTTTCTATATGTTGAATTTAAAAACCTTATCAGTGTTAGATGAAGATATATTATAGCTCCGAGTTTGTAGGAAGCACAGCTTACCTAGATATGAAGACACATCCAGTCTTGATGGATTGCGTAGTGGTAAATATCGAAGGATTATTGCGAGTTATAGAACTTAGATTGGGACTATATACACCCAAGTGTCAGCCCACTCGTCGCTTGGTGGCTTATTATAAAGCTGTACATCAGTATATGCAAGCAGGTTGTAGTTATCCCAAAATGGCGGAAAGCTATCAAGTGTCACCCTTGGCTACGTGCCGAGAGTTGCTAAGATGGCGTGATGCTTTGGCTCTTTGTGGCTGGACAATCAATACCGTTGCTCCCACACGTAGGTTAAAAATGCTACAAGAAGTAGAATATTACTATAGTCAAACGGCGCATGAAGAAGATTATCAGCGTTATACAAGAATTTACAAAAAGCTTTCTGAGGGCAAAAAACGAATGCGGGATGTTACAATAATACTAGCTTCGTCTTCCGAATATGAACATCCCCGCATACGCCAATTATTGTCACTTGTGGCGGAAGATGGCGCGACGATAGAGATGCAATCTGCCCAAGACAAGGAGTCGACCAATAATCTATCGTGCATAGCTCAGTTGTTAGCAGGAGAAGTGCAAGATAAGGTCACACTGGACGAGACAGATGATAGTGTTAAGATATGGCATTTTAAGGACGAATTGGCTGCAAATGAGTATCTCGCTATGTTGCCTGATGGGGCGTTTGACGTAGCCATATTGCCGCATTCTAAGCAAACCGACAATTATCTACGCCTGACGGGAAAACCATCCGTTGGCTCTACAGTGGATAATTCGGCTCCACAGATTGTGCAACTCTTCTTTTTAGGGATTGCATTGCTGCAGCGTCCGCTTAATGTGAACATTCTTATTCAATGGCTCTACTCGCCCGTTCATCCATTGCCCGCCTACTTGCGCTATCGACTAGCTGAACGATTGGCACGTACTGGAGGATGGTGTAACACGGACGTAGATCCTGATGGAAGAGCTACCACTTGTTATCAATGTCTTCAGGAGTGGATAGAAGGTCAATATGAAAGTAGACACGATGCCCCTATCGATGAAGTGGAGAAAGCTCGTAGGAGAGAATTGGCTGATGTGTATCTACCTGAATTCGAGAGTCAAACAAGCAAAGATGTAAGCGTAGAACGTATACAGCAATTGCTAGACCACTTATCCGCATGGAGCAAACAACGATTGGCCATGTTGGGAATGCACACAACTGATGTGGAACAAACTCAGTTTCACCAACTATATGAACTTTGTGATATCTTTTCGATGATTATCGAGATAGACAATGTGGGTGGTCACATCCCAAATTCGGTTATAGAACAACATCTAGCAAGTCTTTACGAATCAACATCATTTGTACAGTATAAGGCACAAGCTGGATGTATGGCTACAGTGAATAGTTGTGCGCAGATTGCCGCAGAGGCTGATAGGATTTTATGGACTGGACTTTACAACTATCTGCCGACCCAACCTGCTACCGATTTTCTTACTCCAACAGAGCGTGAGGCGCTAGAAAAAGAACTGGATTTGTGGAATCCCAATCTGCTGCGAAAAGCACAAGCGCAGTTAATGCTTCTGCCTTGGCGATTCTGCCGAAAACAGCTCGTATTGGTGACGCTAGATAAGTATAATGGTCAACTGGCAGAGAAGCATCCGCTCATCGTCCGATTGGAACAACAGATTAGCAATTTCAAGCAGTTTGTCTCAACACCCACCTTGCCTGAAGAAGGATATCTAGATGTGGAACCAATAGATAACAGCAGAAAGAGTATGGACAATCCACAATATGTCCAAATCCAAAATACAGCTTTACTGCAATGGCGACAAACCGAGAGTCCGACGAGTGTGGAAAGTCTTATACAATATCCCATTGACTATGTGTTGCAACGCCTAGCACATATCGAAGACAATGGGCAAAGCGATATGGCTAATGTTAATACCACAAAGGGCAATGTGGCTCATGGTGTGATAGAGCATCTGTTCTATAAAGAGGGTGATCCTGAAAGCGGATATCCTGATGCTATTCGTGAACGCATACGTCTTCACTTTCATGAAACGCTTGATATGATCATTCAAAAGAAAGGCGCTATATTGCTGATGCCCGAGAATATCATTGAGCGAAGACAGCTTGAAGGGCAATTGCTAAGATGTCTATATAACCTTGTGGATATCATGAGTAACAACCATCTGCATGTTATCGCTTGCGAGATGCCTCTCAAAGGAAACACCTTAGGCACACCTAATGAGCTAACTCCTAAGATGTCAGGATTTGCAGACATGATTCTCGCTGACGAAAAGGGGCATCATGTGGTGTTCGACTTTAAATGGACTAACAGCAAGAACCATTATTATCGTTTGTTGAAGAACAATGAATCAGTGCAACTTGCCATATATACCGAACTGCTCTGTGAACTTTCGGACGAGCACGACGTTCCTACAGCTTATTACCTTATGCCAATGGGACGTTTGTATACTACCTATCCTTTTGCTGGGTCATATGTTGAGCATGTCAAGATAGACGATGACAAAACTGGTGACATTGTTTATCGCATCGTAAACTCATACATCTATCGCCGCAATGAGATTCAAAATGGTAGAATAGAGCTAGGAGAGGAAGAACCTTTGTCATTGCTCGACTACTATAATGAAACTGACTCTATGCGATTACTGCCTCTTAAAAGTAAGGGCGTCGCAAAAGGTGGTGACGACCTTAAGTCGGCAAATATTTTTTCAAATTATATCAATCTGAAGGACTAACTATGATGATGAAGAACATAACATATATCAGCGCTGGAGCAGGAAGTGGCAAGACATATACGCTTACCACGCGTCTTGCCGAGCTTGTTGCAAAAGGTGAAGTGCAACCAGAGAATGTTATTCTTACCACATTCACGATTAAAGCAGCTAATGAGTTTAGAGAACGCGCCAAAGCTGAGCTATATAAGCTTGGTAAACATGATGAGGCTTCTAGGTTGGATAGTGCTTTGATTGGCACAATAGATAGCGTCGCATTTGCTTTGGTATCCAAATATTGGTACACTATCGGCCTAGCACCAAAACAAGGCATCATGGATGATGTGGCTACAAAATCATATATCAATCAGAGTATTGCCAACATACCAAGCAAAGAGGAACTAGACTTCTTCAGAAACTATTGTGAAATGTTTGCTAGTTCTAAATATGGAAAGCGCGATTATAACTTTTGGAAGGATGATTTGCGCACCATTGTAGAAAAGTCAATCAGCTTTGATGTCAATGATTATACACATAGTCTGGAACATTCTTTGTCTTTGATGAACAAGATATGTAACGAGCACAGCATTGCGCTTACCAATTCGGAGCGTATCTCCTTTGTCGAAGTGATGCTGGAACAAACCGAGGCAGCAAAGACTAGTGGGAAGAAGCAAGCCGCGCTGAAAGACATAGAAAACCTGAAAAGGGAAACCAAGCGGCTCAACGAAAAAGGGGCAAAGGCTACAAGCTATGATTATATAAGGTGGGCATTGGAGGTAAATAGGATTATTAAGAATGGTCCGTCTACGCTTAAAAAAACAACCGATGTGCCATTTTTTGAAGAGAAGAAGGAACTGCTTTCTAATGTATGGCGAAGCATAGAGGTTTGTGGCGAACAGCAACGCTATATAAAGACGCTCTTCAGTATGGCAGAGAAATGGAAAGATGCCTACGAGGAATATAAACGGATGAAGCGCATCGTAGACTTCTGCGATATGGAGCATTATATGTGCAAGCTTATTGAGGACGAAGAAGTTGCAGCTGAAGTGGGACGGACCTATACCCATCTGTTTGTAGATGAGTTTCAAGACTGTTCGCCTATACAGGTTAAGATTTTCTTAAGACTCTCCCAAGTAGTCAAGCAAAGCTATTGGGTAGGAGATACCAAACAGGCAATCTATGGATTCAGAGGAAGTGACACAGCGCTTACTAAAGCTGTGGCTGATACTATTGCTGCAAAAGACAATCAAGATAATTGTCACCTTGATACGTTACAAGAGAGTTGGCGTAGTGTGCCGACTTTAGTGGATTTTGTAAATAAGGCGTTCTCTAAGATTTTTAGTCCGATTATCCCTGACACTAAGCAGATTGTCTTAGAGTCGGCAATGCTCAAACATCCAGCCCAATGTAAGAAACAAATTGCTGATTGTGCAAAACAGCCACTACGTTATCTTGATATCCCTAATAGTGAAGGAAGGTCGGACAAACTGAATATGAACGAACTGGCGCTTTATGTGAAACGTGTGATAAATGACGAACAGGTGCAGCCTAACGATATCGCCATACTAGCTCGTAAACGAGACACGCTGAAGGCTATCTATGAAAAAATGGATGAGTATGGCATAGCATGTGATATGGAAGAAACATTTTCTGTTTCTGCACCAGCATGCCAACTAATGATGGCTTTGATTACATTAGTTTGTAATCCAAATGATGATTTGGCAAAAGCACAGATAGCCCATCTAACCAGTGAAGGGATGAACCTAAGCCAGATAATCGATAACCGATTGGAATATATCAGTAAGTCAAAGGAAGAACGCACAAGTGATTGGTTAGCACAGGTTGAGATGATAGATGGAGTCAATCGGTTACGTGATGAAGTGAAAGAACAGGGCATTGGAGCTATGATTGAAACTCTAGCCATTGAGCTTGATGTTAAGAATGTTATGGCTAGATGGAGCGTTCCCCTCGAAAAGTCGATGAATGCCCTCCAAACAATGATTATGGTTGCAAAAAACTATGAGAGCAGGAGTGGAGAAATGGCGCAACCAGCAACTCCAACAGGATTTGCAACTTTCTTGGAACAATACGAGGTGATACTTCCTACAACAGGCAAGGGTGTGTTGCTGACCACCTATCATGGTTCGAAAGGTTTGGAATGGCGTTATGTGTTTATGGTTTTAGACGATATGGATACAGATAAAGCTATAACGGGTAGCATCTTTGGTATTAACCACTTCCATATAGAAGCGCCCACCGCTAACAATCTATTTCCTGAGATGTGTATACGCGTCGTACCTTGGTTCTTTGGAGATTTAAAAAAGATGCCTGATTGTATTGCAGAATTGTTTGTGGATACTCCTTTATGGACCCAACTGCTACAACAAAATATTGAAGAAAGCGCTCGTTTGTTATATGTCGGAGTTACGCGAGCATCAGAAGTGTTGACGATTGTGCCTTATAGCAAGTCGAAACGTTTACAATGGTTTAGAAATGTCGGTTTATCAATTACTGATTCATTATCTAATACGGACATCTTAGGTATTGGCGTTCCGTTTGATATCGTTAGGGCGCAGGTGGATATTGAACGAGAAGAGAACATTAAGGTTTCATCCCAAGCTCGAATATATCCATACAAAGTCGCTAAAAAGTGCAGTGCCCCTGACCGTGCTATACAACCTAGTGGGAGAAAAGGAAAATCTACAAAGGTAGATGTAAGGCTCAGAAACGATCAGTATATTAAGATCAGTTCCTCTAAGTTGGCAAAGCGTCCCTATTCTGACGTTGGGGATTGTATTCATAACGTGTTCGCTGCCATAGAACATTTAGACCTAAATGATACGGCTGAACTGATTAAGGCGCATCAAATGGACGAGATAATACCGCAAGCAGATGAAGTTCGCCGAGCATGGGAGATGTTGCTAACATATCTAAAACAAACTTATGGTGAAGATGGAACAACATACCATGAAATGCCTTTCAGACAATTGCTAGACAATGGGCAATTGGTGGTGGGCAGTATCGATCTTGTGTATCAAACCAAAGATGGATGCGTACTAATAGACTTCAAAACATTTCCGCAAACAATTTCGGCTTTGAATCCAACTTCTGACCATTTTGTAGGCCTTTATGCTGGCCAATTAGATACCTATCAATTTGCACTTGAGTCGGCAGGGATGAGCGTATTGGACAGACTAATCTATTACCCAGTAACCGGAATGCTAATCTCTGTCGGAAAGGTTGAACCTATCGTGTAAACCGAAACTATAACTTGCTATTGCCGAGGCGCTTGGGACAAATGTCGTCAAATGGGCATTGTTGACATAAAGGTTTGGCGCTTCGGCAAATATATCTTCCATGAAGCAAAAGCCAATGATGTGCATCTGCAACATCATCAATAGGGATGTGCTTCATGAGATAGGCTTCGACCTTATGCGGCGTATTGGCTTGGGTTGGCACAAGCCCCATTCGGTGGCTTACACGATAAACGTGAGTATCAACAGCGAGGGTGGGTTTCCCAAACCATACAGACATGATGACATTGGCCGTCTTACGTCCTACACCTGACAAGGCGGTGAGTTGCTCTATGCTCGAAGGCACTTCGCCTTGGTGATTGGCCACCAATTGTTGGGCCATTTCTACTAAATGGCGCGATTTGGCATTGGGATAACTTACCGACTTAATTAACTTGTAAATATCATCAATCGTAGCCTTTGACATCGTAAAGGCATCTGGATAATAGCGGAATAGCTCTGGTGTTACCTCATTAATACGTTTATCGGTACATTGAGCACTAAGTAGGGTAGCACAAAGGAGTTGAAATGCCGAGCCAAATTCCAACTCGGTTGTAACATGACCTTGATGTTTGCGAAAATAATCAAGTATATATTGGTAACGTTCTGCACGTCTCATAGGCTATGGCTGCTTTAGATTTGTGTCTGCAAAGATAGCTAATCATCAATGATAACGCCAAATATTATAACGTTATTAATATTATTTATAAAGCGGTAGGGGGCATAATCAATAAAAATTAGTAATTTTGCAACTGTGAATAGAGAGTCTTCTGTGACTCTCGTGTAGACGTTCAAAAGGAAAAATAAACTCAAATACATATAATATAGACATGAGTAAGCAAACAGAAAAGATTAAGGCACTTGTTGCCAAGCGTGAAGAAGCGCGTCTTGGTGGTGGTTTGAAAGCCATCGAAAAGCAACATGCACGCGGTAAATATACAGCTCGCGAGCGTATCGAAATGCTTGTTGATAAAGATTCGTTTGAAGAATACGACATGTTTAAGTTGCATCGTTGTCACAACTTTGGCATGGAGAAGAAACAATATCTAGGAGACGGTGTTGTAGCAGGTAGTGCAACGATTGACGGTAGATTGGTCTATGTATATGCACAAGACTTTACCGTTAATGGTGGATCGCTATCTGAAACAATGGCAGAGAAGATTTGTAAGGTTATGGATATGGCAATGACCAATGGTGCTCCTGTTATCTGCATGAACGACTCTGGTGGCGCCCGCATCCAAGAAGGCATTTCGGCACTTGCTGGTTATGGCGAAATCTTCGAACGCAATATCTTAGCTTCAGGCGTAGTGCCACAAATCTCAGGTATCTTTGGACCTTGCGCGGGTGGTGCCGTATATTCTCCTGCATTGACCGACTTCATTATTATGAAGGAACAAACTAGTTACATGTTCCTTACTGGACCAAAGGTGGTGAAGACTGTAACCGGTGAAGATATCGATGCTGAACATCTTGGCGGTGCTAGTGTACATGCAAGTAAGAGTGGTGTTACCAGCTTTACTGCTAAAACAGAAGAAGAGGCAATGCAGCAAATTCGCACATTGTTATCCTATATTCCAAGCAACAATCGCGAAGAAGCTCCCCGTGTAGAGTGCACTGATCCTATTGATCGTAAGGAAGACTTACTCAATGAAGTAATTCCTGATGATCCCAATCAGGCTTACGATATGTATAAGGTGATTAAGGCCGTAACTGATAACGGCGAATTCTTTGAAGTGCAACCTAAATTTGCTAAAAATATTATTACCGGCTTTGCAAGATTTAATGGTCAAAGTGTAGGTGTGGTAGCTAATCAACCCTCTGCATATGCAGGTGTATTGGATGTGAATGCTAGCCGCAAGGGCGCACGCTTTGTTCGCTTCTGTGACGCATTCAATATTCCTATCGTAAGTCTTGTAGATGTTCCTGGATTCCTTCCAGGAACTGGACAGGAGTATAATGCAGTTATCTTGCACGGCGCTCAATTGCTCTATGCTTATGGTGAAGCAACTGTTCCAAAGATTACTATTACGTTACGTAAGAGCTATGGCGGTAGTCATATCGTTATGGGTTGCAAACAGCTTAGAGCAGATCTTAATTTTGCTTGGCCTTCAAGCGAAATCGCAGTTATGGGAGCTAGTGGTGCAGTAGCTATCCTTTGCGGTAAAGAGGCTAAAGCTGTTAAAGAACAAGGTGGCGATGTTAAGCAATTCTTAGCAGAGAAAGAAGAAGAATATACTGAAACTTTCGCTAATCCTTATCAAGCAGCTCAGTTCGGTTATATTGATGACGTAATCGAACCACGAAACACTCGTTTCCGTATTTGCCGTGGTTTGGCGCAACTTGCTCATAAGAAGCAGACTCTTCCTGCAAAGAAACATGGGTGTATGCCGATGTAAAGTTTTTATCTAGAAAAGCAAATAGAATGGATAAGAATGTATATGCAGCCATCGCAATGGCAATTTTCGAATATCAAGGTAACAATGTGCATGACGTTGAACCTAGCATTATCACCATTAAACCAAAGTTTACCATGTGGGATGCTAAGTTTGAAATCATGACTCAGAAACCCTAAACCAACGATAAAACAATGAAAGAATTTAAATATACAATCGACGGAAAAGAATATCAAGTAGCTATTGGTGAGATTAGTGAGGATAATGTTGCTGAGGTTACAGTGAACGGAGAGACTTTCAGTGTACAATTGGAAAAACAAGCTGCACCTGAAAAGAAAAAGGTAGAACTAGGCAAACCCGTAGCAGAAGAGACTGCAGAGGCAACACCTGCAGCAAACATCAATGCAGCCAATGCGGTTCAAGCTCCTCTTCCAGGTACAATCTCAAGCGTAGAAGTTGAGGTTGGTCAAGAAGTAAAAGCCGGAGACACTCTTGTTGTGCTTGAAGCAATGAAGATGCAGAATAACATCGAGGCTGAACAAGATGGTAAAGTGACTGCAATTGCTGTCAAAGTGGGTCAAGCTGTTTTAGAGGATGATCCATTGGTAGTCATAGAGTAACTTATTCCTATAACTCAACGAACCAAATATCTTTCCTTACGTCTTGGATTTCAAGACCATAGGAAAATATTTGGTTCGTCGTTGTTTAGAAGAGTATTATCTGCAAGTTTCTCCTAGTACCACGTTAGAGTTCGACAACGGTGACACCTGCACCGCCAAACTGAACGTGTTCGTCTCGCACCGATTTCACATAAGGCATTGTTCTAAGAAACCGTTGTATCTCTTGTCTTAAGATTCCATTGCCTTTTCCATGCAATATGCGCAATTGAGATGATCCTACTAGCAGTGCATCATCGACAAAACGTTGCACCTTGAGCAAAGCCTCATCTGCTCTGAAGCCACGCACATCTATCTCTGGCTTAAAATTCTTTTGATGTTCATCGATGGTGTTACGCGTCATGACGCTTGATGGCTTATAAGTCTCAATCTTGCTGATTGGTGTCTTACCATTTTGAGAATTATGACTTATCGTTTGCGAACTCCTCTCTAAAC
>CAVHUZ010000074.1:0-11660 GCA_963639545.1 Bacteroidaceae bacterium | reverse complement strand
AGATTGCTGACGTTGCGTTCACTTCTATCATAACAGCAACCATCTGGGGCGGCAGCGGCACATGGACGCTCCACAGCACGATGCGCTTGGCACGTGTCAACGGCCACTGGATAAGGGTGAATGAAGACTATGTCAGCGGCATTAACAAAATCAGTAGCACTCCTTCTACAGATGCGCCCGAATATACACTCGGAGGAGTCTTGACAAAGGGAGGCAAAGGCATCATCATCAAAAACGGGAAAAAATATATAAGGAAATAAGAAGTTTCTATTAAATTGGCTCAGTGGCAAATATTTTTTGTAGCGTGCTTAATTTTTCAACTGTGTTTTTCTTATAAGATATAGAAACAACAAGTTGAACAATTAAAACAATAGGAGAAATGACTATGAAACGAGTATTCAATCTTTTGGTAGTGGACGAGAGTGGTAGCATGAGTGTTATCCAGCATCAAGCATTAGCAGGTATCAACGAAACGCTTTCCACAATTCACAAGATGCAAAAAATGCACAAGAACATCGAACAGCGTGTGACACTCATCACATTTGATAGCACACACAAGAATCTGTTATTCGACAACGTTTCAGCTTCACGCATTCATCCATTGGGTTTTAAGGATTATAGACCAATGGGGGCCACGCCTCTTTATGACGCCATCGGTATGGGTATAGCTAAGATCAATGCCGTAACAACAAAAGATGATAACGTCCTCGTCACTATCATTACGGATGGTTACGAGAACTGTAGCACAGAGTATAACTTAAGGATGATCAAAAATCTCATCAAGAAACTCAAGGGTCAGAACTGGACGTTCACATTCATTGGTACCGAAAACCTCGATGTAGAAGCGATGGCGATGGATATGGGTATTGATAATCACCTCCAATTCCAAGAAGATGAAGCTGGCACCAAGAAGATGTTTGCACGCGAGAATCGTGCACGCGAAAGGTTCAACAAATGTATGAGCCACGGTTGCGCAATGCCAACTGCAAGCTACTTTGAAGAAAAGGAAGACTAACCGCTGAGGCGCTTATAGAAACCGCCTAAAAGCATTCAAAAGCGAACCGTGTCATCTTGTCCATGCGGTTCGCTTTATTGTTATACTTTCTTCTCAGCCTTGTCGATATTCTTGCGGGCTAACGCCAGTCAATCGCTTAAAGTATTTGCAGAAGAAGCTCGGGTTGGCAAAATGTAGCTTGTATGCGATTTCGGCTATCTGCAGATTGCCATGTCGTAACATTACTTTCGCCGCTGTAATCACGGCTTTATCTATCCATGCCTTGGCTGTGATACCGCTAGTCTGTCTAATCACTGTACCAAGATAACGTTCGGTGAGGCAGAGATGATCCGCATAGAACGACAGATTGCGTTGTTCGCGACAATGAAGGTTCACCAATTGGATGAACCGATCAAAGATGTCATGCGCTGTAGAACGATTTGTCAACAAAGCGGTTGATTGCCTTTCAAATAATGTATTATAATAAGAGGTGATAGTTGCGATCATGTGATATGATACTTCCGTTACGTTATTCTGATTAGTCACTAGTTCACAAAGCATACGAAAGAGATGGTCCAGCAACATCTCTTCCATCGATGTCACTGCAAGGACACCATGTTTTTGCTTTCCACCAAAGAGAATCGGTAGATGAGATGAATGGGCGATGTGAAACAAGTCGTTCGTCATTCCCATACCTACGATAAGAAAATCATCACTGACACTAATCGGCTCAACGATGCTTCCAGGCGTAACAAACACCACGTGCCCTGCAGTGATGGTGTATTCTTGTAGATTGATAATGCCACGCATAGTACCTTGTTTAATATAACCGATACGATAATCTTCTAACAGATACGGACCAGCACCATCATGAATAAACGGCTGAAAAAATTGTTTCATGTTAACTACTATACCTAACCCGCCTTTAAAGAAAGATAGCCTAGGAATGTTGTTATCTTTGCTCAATGCGTCAAACATATTTTGCAAAGTCAATAGTTGTGGTTGCTTCATATTCATCTTACGCAATGTTCTATTTGTTCGATTCCAAAAGCAAAGTTAGCAATAGTTTTCTTATTCATATCCTTTTTACCCTAAACACAAACAAAAAGAACATTCTATCCATTTTTCAGATAACCACTACAGGAATGATTTACCATACCTTTGCAGCGAACAAAAACATACAGATATGAATAGAATAAGGATGTGGTGCATTATAGCTATGTCAGTCTGCTATCTCTCTGCTCGTGCTTTATCTTTAGATGAAGCAAGGCAGATGGCGCATGACAACTATCCAGCTATCCAGCAGTACCAACTGATAGAACAGACTCGCCGCTATACCATCGACAATGTGGCAAAAGGATGGTTGCCAAGTGTGAGTGTCTCAATAGGACTATATGGATTTACCGACATCGTTACATCAAACACGATGACGCAGCAAATGGGTATCGATATGAAAAACATCATGATAAATGGTTCCGTCACTGTGTCTCAAAAGCTATACGATGGTGGTAAGATGGCGATGCAAAAGCAAGTGATTGCCGCGCAAAGTGATGTACAGGCACGAGAACTTGATGTATCGATGTACGCTATCTATGAGCGCATTGACCAACTCTTCTTCGGCATCCTCTTACTTGACGAGCAACTGAGATTGAATGATTTGTATCTGACTGACCTCAAGACGAGCGAGCAGACAATAAAGAGCATGATGAAAAGCGGAGTTGCCAACCAAAGTGACTTGGAAACCATCCTCGTCGAAGAACTGAAAGCTTCACAACATGAAGAGGCTCTGCTCACTTCACGTCTATCCTATCTACGAATACTGTCAGTATTTATCGGGAAAGAGTTGTCCGAAAACGAAACTTTGGAAAAGCCTGAAGGTATTCTCTCCATGGGACACGAAGCCGTGAATCGTCCCGAACTATCGTTCTACGCTTCTAAGAATCTTCTGCTCGACGCTCAACACAAACAGCTAGATAGCAACCTTCACCCCACGGTGAGTGCTTTCGGCATGGGTATGATCCATTCCAAAGTAAGCGATTTCTTAAACGAAAGTATGTTTATGGTTGGTGTATCGCTTTCGTGGAACATTGGAGCGCTCTATACTCGGAAGAACGATCTCCAGAAGTTGGAGATTCAAAGGGCAATAAATAATTCGCAACGCGAGACTTTCCTCTTTCAGAATCGTTTGAAGAACGAGGAAGCCAATGGAGCCATTGCCTCCCTACGTAAGCAGATTGCTAAAGACGACGAGATAGTCAGCCTTCGAGAAAGCATCCGTAGCAAAGGCGAGAAGAAGGTAAAACTGGGTACTGAGAGCGTCAACGAGCTGGTGCGCCTCATCAATGCCGTCAATCTGGCAAAGCAACAGAAGGCAATACATGAGATTGAGCTATTAAATGAAATGTATAAGCAACGCAACTTGAACAACAACTAACGAGATATAGCTATGAAAATAACAAACTCCATCATAAGTGTAACACTGATGTTAACCATAACTTCTTGCAGCGAGGAGAAGAAAGCGTATGATGCCACAGGTACGTTTGAAGCGACAGAAGTAACCATATCTGCGGAGCAAAACGGCGCTCTCTTGCAGTTTGACATCAACGAAGGCGATAGCATCAGCAAAGGGAAGCAAGTGGGCCTCATTGACACAGTGCCATTCTATCTGAAAGCGCAACAGGTGGGCGCCACCAAACGGGTATATGCCTCACAGCGGCCCGACCTCAGCAAGCAAGTGGCTGCCACACGAGAACAACTGGCCAAAGCCCGCGAGGAATGCGAACGTTTTGCCGCTTTGGTCAGTGAAGGTGCAGCCAACCAAAAGAGTTTGGACGATGCCCAAAGCCAAGTAAAGGTGCTGGAAGCGCAACTACAAGCGCAACTGTCATCGCTCAACGCCTCTACCCAAAGCCTCAACGCGCAGATGGGAACCACAGACGTAGAGAAGCTACAGATCTTTGACCAGCTGAAGAAGTGTCATGTCCTTTGCCCCATCTCAGGTGTAGTACTGGAGAAATACACGGAACAAGGTGAATTTGCCGCTATCGGCAAACCGCTCTTCAAGATTGCAGATATCCATCAGATGTATCTACGTGCTTACCTTAGTTGCTCCCAGCTCAAGGACATTAAGATTGGACAGAAGGTGAAAGTCTTTGCCGACTATGGTCGTGGTCAGAAGAAGGAATATCAAGGCAAGGTGACATGGATATCGTCTAAGTCAGAGTTTACCCCGAAGTCGATCCTTACGGACGATGAACGTGCCGATTTGGTTTATGCCGTGAAGATAGCCGTACCCAATGATGGATATATAAAGATTGGTATGTACGGAGAAGTGAAGTTCTAGATTGAAAAAAGAAGTACGCAGAATGATGAGCAAAGTTATCGTTGTAGAACATATATCGAAGCACTATGGTAAGGTTGAGGCTCTTCGTGACGTAAGTTTCTCCGTAGACAAGGGAGAGATATTCGGACTTATAGGCCCCGACGGAGCTGGCAAAACCACGCTTTTTCGTATTCTTGCTACGCTGATATTGGCTGACAAGGGGACTGCTTCCGTAGAGGGGCACGATGTTCAAAAGGAGATGCGTGCTATACGCCGCATGACGGGATACATGCCTGGCACGTTTTCGCTTTATCAAGACTTATCTGTGAAGGAGAACTTATCGTTTTTTGCTACGCTATTCGGCACCACTGTTGAAGCGGAGTATGAACACATCAGAGCCATCTATTCGCAGATAGAGAAGTTTGCCAATCGTAAAGCGGGAGCATTATCGGGTGGTATGAAGCAGAAGCTTGCCCTCTCTTGCGCATTGGTGCACAAGCCCCGCATCCTTCTCCTTGACGAACCCACCACCGGCGTTGATCCCGTAAGCCGTAAGGAGCTGTGGGATGTGCTCGAGGCTTTAAAGGAACAAGGCATCACCATCATCGTTTCCACTCCTTATCTCGACGAGGTGCGTCGTTGTAACCGCATTGCTTTTCTGCAGAATGGTGAGATCATGGGCATCGGAAGACCTGAGAAGATTCTCCATACATTTAAGGATGTGTTCTGTCCGTCAGGTGTTGACCACTCCGTCCAAAATGATTTTACAGACAATGTGATTGAGGTGAGCCATCTTGTGAAAGCGTTTGGAACGTTTCGTGCTGTCGATGACATCTCGTTCTCGGTAAGAAGAGGCGAGATCTTCGGATTCCTTGGTGCCAATGGCGCTGGCAAGACAACGGCTATGCATATCTTAACGGGACTGAACCAACCTACAAGTGGTAGCGGACGCGTGGCGGGGTGTGACATCATTACTGAGTACGAAGAGATTAAGAAGCACATCGGTTATATGAGTCAGAAGTTTTCTCTCTACAAAGACTTAACCGTAAGGGAGAACATACGTCTCTTTGCTGGCATCTATGGCATGAGCGACAAAGAGATCAGACGCAAGACCGACATGCTCCTTGACCGTCTTCACTTCTCTGATCACGGAGATGACATCGTGGCAAGCCTTCCCCTAGGATGGAAGCAGAAGCTTGCTTTCTCGGTTAGCATCTTTCATGAACCTGAGATTGTGTTCCTTGACGAACCTACGGGAGGAGTGGATCCCTCCATCCGCCGGCAGTTTTGGGAACTCATCTATGAGGCTGCTGA
Source organism: Bacteroidaceae bacterium (assembly GCA_963639545.1). GTDB lineage: Bacteria > Bacteroidota > Bacteroidia > Bacteroidales > Bacteroidaceae > Prevotella. The sequence goes on along the minus strand of CAVHUZ010000074.1, from coordinate 6,030 downwards.
CCGCGGCATCACCGTCTTTGTCACCACGCATTATATGGATGAGGCTGAGTATTGTGACCGCATATCCATCATGGTAGATGGCAAGATCAAGGCTCTTGGCACACCCGAGGCTCTGAAACGCGACTTGAAGCAACCCGATATGGATGGTGTGTTCACATTTTTAGCAAGACAATCTACTAGACTATGAAGCAATTTTTATCTTTCGTCATCAAGGAGACCCGGCACATCCTACGAGACAAGCGCACCATGCTGGTTCTTTTCGGCATCCCTATCATCGAGATGCTCCTCTTCGGTTTTGCCATTTCTACCGATGTACGCAATGTTCGAACCATAGTAGTGCTCTCATCCGTTGATCACGAAACGCAACGAATGGTGGATAAGCTTAATGCCAATCAGTACTTTAATATAATATATAAGGTGGGAACAACTGCAGAAGCCGAACTACTCATCAGACATCAAGCGGCAGACATAGCCATCTGCTTCGGTCACGACTTTGCTTCCAAGCATACCGACATACAAGTAATCACGGATGGAGCTGACCCCACCATGGCACAGATGTACGCTGCTTATGCCACACAGATACTTTTGCCATCACACAATGGCGGAACTTTGATTTCCGAGAAACTTCTTTTCAATCCACAGATGCTGAGTAGTTACAACTTTGTGCCGGGCATCATAGGCATCATCTTGATGCTAATCTGTGCAATGATGACGAGCATCAGTATTGTCAGAGAGAAGGAACGTGGCACGATGGAGGTGCTCTTGGTCAGTCCTATTCGTCCCCTGTCGATTATCATTGCCAAGGCAGTACCTTATCTGTTGTTAGCCTTTGTCATTCTCACCTTCATTCTGCTCATTGCCCAATATGTCTTGATGGTACCATTGACAGGAAGCATTTGGGCAATATACATGGTATCGGGCATCTATATTCTCTTGGCGTTATCGCTTGGTTTGCTTATCAGTAGTGTGGCCAAGACGCAGTTAGTGGCATTGCTAGCCTCAGCTATCATGCTCATGATGCCATGTATCCTGCTCAGTGGTATGATTTACCCTGTGGAGAGCATGCCCAAAATCTTACAATACGTCTCTGCACTCATGCCACCGAGGTATTATATCTCTGCCATACGCAAACTGATGATTATGGGTGTGAGTATAGATAAGGTGGCAAGTGAAATCGCGGTGCTATTAGGAATGACCTTTGTGCTGCTTACGGCTGCCCTGCTAAAATTCAACAAAAGACTAGAATAACGACAATGGCATTAAAGTATTTACTTCACAAAGAGATTCTTCAGATACGACGCAACACCTTCATTCCGCGTCTGATCTTGATGTTTCCCGTCATGATAATGTGTGTCATGCCTTGGGTGATGAACATGGAGGTAAAGAACATCGTGGTGGAAGTGGTGGACAATGACCATTCTACGTTGTCCACCAAGCTGGTACATCGCATCGCAGCAAGCGATTATTTCATCTTTGGCGGACTAAAGTCAAGCTACGCTTCGGCATTGGCCGATGTTGAAAGTTCCAAGGCTGATATCATCATAGAGATTGCGCCACGCTTAGGACGAGATCTACGAGATGGTCGTTCAAAGATTCTTGTAGCTGCCAATGCCGTGAATGGGAACAAGGGAAGCATGGGTAGTTCCTATGTGAGCAACGTCATTGCTCAGCATCTATCCTCTGCTTTGGGTGAACAGGCTTCGCAAGCGATGTCCGCTCCCACCTCGCAAGTCTCGGTGCTCTACCTTTACAACAAGCATCTTGACTGTAAGGTGTTTATGATACCCTCACTGATGGCCATCCTTATCTTGCTGATGTGTGGTTTTCTCCCAGCGCTCAACATCGTGGGGGAGAAAGAGAATGGCACGATTGAAGCCATCAATGTCACACCTGTAAGGAAGTGGGAGTTTATACTTGCCAAACTGATCCCTTACTGGGTTATTGGATTGCTGGTGATGACGGTGTGTTTTGTGTTGGCTTGGCTGGTATATGGCATCACGTCAGCGGGCAATATCTGCTTGATCTATCTCTTGGCTATTCTTCTTGCTTTCATCGTCAGCGGCTGGGGGCTAGTGATCTCCAACTATAACGACACGATGCAGCAAGCCGTCTTCGTGATGTGGTTTGTCGTGATGTGCCTTTTGCTTCTGAGCGGTCTGTTCACACCCGTACGTTCCATGCCTCGCTGGGCTTACCTCACTACGTATATCAACCCTATGCACTATTTCATAGATGCCATTCGCACAGTCTTTGTCCGTGGAGGCGACTTCATGAGTATCTCACATCAGGTCGTTGCGCTTAGCGTCATCGCCTTCGTTATGAACATCTGGGCAATAGCTAGCTACCGCAAAAACACGTAAACCTAGCTTCTGTGATTAGCACCCAAGCGCATCCCAAAAGCTTTCGGGCAAACTGATATTCGTCACCTTCTTTGCCTCGATAAACAGTGGAGCGATATCCTCAGCTTCAAAGCCGGCTATACCACAACCGATAGGTGTAACCAAGAATTGCTTCTCGGGATGTTGCTTGGCATAAGCGATAAACTCATCCACATAGGGCCGAATGGTTTCCACCCCACCTTGCATTGTTGGGATGGCGTAGCTTTGGCCTTGCATCCCGACACCTTGCCCCATGACCGCACCAAAACGCAGACGAGCCAAGCGGGCAGCACCGCCACCATGCATACCTTTAAGATTGCTACCAAAGACAAACACCTCGTTCTCTTTCAGCGTGTCAATCCACTGAGGAGTGACTCTATCTTTTCTTAATTGTTCCATATGCATAACATTGAATATACCATAGATGTGTGCAGCACTTGCCTTCTGAGGCTCATCAATTGACCTATATGACATGTAATCGGATGCGTTGAAGTAACTCTTAAAGTAAGGAATAATGACATCGTGCATCATCTTCTGACAACGCTGCGTAATGGCTGAAGCTGTCATACCCAGTTGTGCTGCCACATCCTTACTCTTAAATCCCTCTATATAGAGCATCTTGAGGATGATGCTATTCTTGCTGTCTCGTCCAAAGTAGTGATTACCGATTTCTTCTATCGTACGATAAAGTTCTTGTTCAAACTGGCTATCGGTCATATCAAGGGATTGACTTGCTTGTTTGGCTTCGAAACTCTCAAATCTATACTCCTTAGCCAAGCCCTTCAGCTTATCTAGCAACAAGAACCTAAACCCATTAATCATCCATGTCTTAAGCGACATCGTGGGCTTTCGGTCCTCCAAGGGTTTGAAGGAACGCGTGCTGAGGTATATATAGTATTCGTGGGCAAGCGAGTAGAAGTCCATTCCTGGTTTCTTCTGCAAGTCATAACGCTTATCATAGATGCAATAAGCTATGCGGCAGTAACCATAGTAGTACTCCCTAACGATTCTTGCATTGGCTTCTTTGAATCCTTGCAGAATCTCATCGTCTGACAATTGAGCCAACCTATGATTGCTCATAGGAACGGCCTTTTCTGAATGTTTCATTCCTTTGATGTTATCTATCGACAGTGCAAATATACATCTTTTATTAGGGAAAAGCAACAGACTAACGTCGTTTCTATACCACCTTATATATAAAAGGTGTAAAGATCGGGGGCTTGCTGACTATCATGGATAGATCAACAAGCCCCCGTATATTTGATTCTAAACCGATTAGGATCGATTTTCGTTCTTATACATCAATGTTCTGACTATTCCCACTCGATGGTCGAGGGTGGTTTAGAAGAGATGTCATAGCATACACGGTTGACACCTTTGACCTTGTTGATGATTTCGTTTGATACCTTAGCCATGAAGTCATATGGCAGATGTGCCCAGTCGGCTGTCATCGCATCTGTACTGGTCACGGCACGAAGAGCCACGGGATGCTCATATGTACGCTCATCACCCATCACGCCTACCGAGCGAACGGTAGATAGGAGCACGGTGCCTGCCTGCCAAATCTGATCGTAGAGCGAAACCTCTATCTCGCCATTCTGCATATCTACTGGTACACCAGCAGCCAACACGCGGCGAGCTTCCTCACCACTCAGGCGCACCTTGTATTCGCGTAGTCCACGTATATAGATATCGTCTGCATCTTGAAGGATGCGCACCTTCTCAGGAGTGATATCACCAAGGATACGCACAGCCAGTCCTGGTCCGGGGAAAGGATGACGGGTGATCAGATGCTCGGGCATACCCATTGAGCGCCCTACCCTACGCACCTCATCCTTGAACAGCCACTTCAAAGGCTCACATAGCTGTAGGTTCATCTCTTTAGGAAGTCCACCCACGTTGTGATGGCTCTTGATGACCTTACCTGTGATGTTAAGGCTCTCTATACGGTCAGGGTATATCGTTCCTTGTGCTAGCCACTTAGCACCGGTTTGCTTCTTGGCTTCTGCATTGAACACCTCTACAAAGTCGCGACCAATGATCTTGCGCTTTTGTTCTGGATCAGTGACGCCTGCTAGGTCAGCGAAGAACTTCTCTGAAGCATCTACACCTATCACGTTCAGCCCTAAGCACTTATAATCTTCCATCACATCATGGAACTCATTCTTGCGTAGCATTCCATGATCCACAAAGATACAGGTAAGGTTCTTACCGATTGCTTTGTTCAGAAGCACAGCAGCGACACTTGAGTCGACGCCGCCGGAAAGACCAAGGATGACCTTGTCATCACCCAGTTGGGCTTTAAGCTCATTGACCGTAGTCTCTACAAACGAGTCAGCACTCCAGTCTTGCTTGCTTCCACAGATGTCTACAACAAAGTTCTTGAGCAACAACGATCCTTGAAGTGAATGGAACACCTCAGGGTGGAACTGCACTGCCCAAACGGGTTGCTTGGTTGAGGCATAGGCGGCATACTTCACGTTGGCTGTTGAGGCTATACACTCATAGTCAGCAGGGATAGCGGTAATGGTATCACCATGACTCATCCACACTTGCGAGTGCTCCTCAAAGCCCTTGAACAAAGGGTTAGCAGCATCAAAATGTTCCAAGTTGGCACGTCCATACTCGCGTGTGTCAGCAGCCTCTACCTTACCACCATTGGCATAAGAGATATACTGTGCACCATAACAGATACCCAGCACGGGGATTCGTCCTACAAACATACTTAAGTCAACCTTGAAAGCCTCAGCATCGTGCACTGAGAAAGGTGAACCTGATAGGATAACGCCTATCACGGAAGGATCGTCTTTAGGAAACTTGTTGTAAGGTAGAATCTCGCAGAAGGTATCTAGCTCGCGTACTCTACGACCAATAAGCTGTGTAGTTTGCGAGCCGAAATCCAAGATGATTATCTTCTGTTGCATAAATAGAAAAATTTAAAAAGCCTCTCCAAATTCCTCGGAGAGGCTTGTAGAGACTTGATTTCGTTTCTTGTCTTGAGGTGCCTAGCAGAATCGAACTGCTCTACACGGTTTTGCAGACCGTTACCTAACCGACCGGCCCAGGCACCTTATTTTCTAAAAGCGATGCAAAGGTAACACTATTCATCCATATAACCAAACTTTTCAGGCTTTATTTTTCACAAATCTTTTTTATTTCCTTCTTCATCATACCAGCGAACAACGTTCCTTCTATGCTCATGCCCCGCTTCCACGATGTGGTCTTACCGGTTTACACCTTATTATATAATAACCGCGCTTTAGGCTTCAGAGACCGACATTCATTTAACGCGTTTTCCGTTTGGATAATTGGACATTAAGTTTTACTTTTGCATGAGTAACCTTTTAAACCCAATGATTATGATTTGTCCAGAATGCGGATGTCACGACGTGATAATCTATGACGAATATACAGCTCAGTGCCCAGAATGTGGTTTTACTGGCAGCGTAAGCATATTCTACGAATAATAGCAGAGCAAAGAAAGCGTCAACAACTACCAAAAGAGGGCTGAATGCTTGTTTGCATTCAGCCCTCTTTTGAAGTATTAATCAGCTTGGTTCACTGACTTGCTATCTATATCTAAGTGGACGCAAGCGACAAGGAGACGTTATGACGTTTATTTGAACGTAAAGGTTGGATAGTGACTAAGGTC
>CAVHUZ010000073.1:0-11852 GCA_963639545.1 Bacteroidaceae bacterium | reverse complement strand
ATAACTCTGCGAGATTTTTTTGTTGTGAGCAAGTCGGCTTGTTTCGGATGGTTACTCTCAAGTTCTGTCCACGGAAGACAATCGCCCAATTTTACCCAACGGTTATCCTTGTCCAAATCATCAAAAGACGAACGGAACATATCGACCGAAAGCTGTTTCATATGTGAAGTATACTTCATCTCACTAAGATTTAACACTGTAAAGGTGCGAATCTTATGTTAAACAACCAAATATAATACAGCATAAATAGCTGTATATTAGATGCTTGCGAGTTATTCAGTAAACGCTATTTAGTGAACAATTTTCCAATAAGGTTTAAGAGATTAGATACGGTTTCCTTGCTCTCCACAGGAATCTTGATAGAAATCTTACCTGTTTGTTCATCTCTTTCTACGATTGAATCTACCAACTGGGCTGTAGCTTCAGGAGATTTTAAAGTCTCCGCCAAACCAGAGAGGAAGGAAACTCCTTGAGTCACCAATTCCTTGGGTTGGATAGGATGGCGGCTAGTGGCTGATGCTTGTGGAGCTTTCTGTTTTTTCTCGTTTTCAGTACGTTCCTTTTCTTCCGAAGATTCGAATATAGCTTCAGCCTTATCCTTGCAGTTAGGTTCTTTTGATATTGTCTCTGTCGTATCTGTTACTTCTTCTTCTTTGTCGATAGATGTGCAAGAAGTTTCTGTTTCGGCTTCGCTGTCTGAAGTCTTTGTATCGTCATCATCTTTTTCTATGATGTCACTGATAGTTTCCATAATCTTGGTAAACCTATCGTCAGTGATGAATACAGAATCTTCTCCATTGTCCAGCACCCCTTCAAACATGGATGCCTTGAAACGCAACTTTCCAACTATATTTTCTTCGATACTATTGGGAGTTACGAGATTGATTACTTGTATGTTATTCTGCTGACCGATACGATAGATGCGACCAATGCGTTGTTCTAGTATGGCCGGATTCCAAGGTAGATCGATATTGATAATGGTAGCAGCAGATTGCAGATTCAAGCCTGTACTACCAGCATCGGTGGAGAGAAATACTCGGCTTGTGGGGTCATTCATGAAGTTGTCTACCAAGTCCTTTCGTTTCTCTGATGGAATACCGCCATGCAAATATTCGAAGCCAATCTCTTTCTTCTCCAATTCCTTGGCGATAAGACGCGTCATGCGCTCCCATTGACTGAATACCACTACCTTTTCCCCTTCCTCGCTGATGATGTCACAGATGATATTTATACATTCGTCTACCTTGGTATCGTATCGTGTCTTTTGGTCAAGGATGTAACTACTATCACATACCATGCGCATCTGCGAGAGGAATAGGAGCAAGCGTTTTCTGTCCTTATCTGATAGGAAATGCATCCTTTGCCATTTCATAACCAATATGCGTACTTGATTTTGCCATTCTTGATGCATGTCCTTCTGCTCTTTGGTCATTGGTACGTAGAGATTCTTGTCCATCCGCTTAGGCATCTGTAGTTTTACGTCTTTCTTACGACGTCGAATAAGAATATCGCTCAACTGTTTTCCGATGTCGTTGAGATTCTGATAGCCGATGACTTTGCCATTCTCATCGCTGATGATATGATTCTCCTTGAAGAGATAATAAGGACCAAGGCGGAAGCAGTCTACAAACTCCACGATAGAATAAAGTTCATCGAGTTTGTTCTCTAAAGGTGTACCCGACAGAACCACGGAGTAATCGGACGTAATCTTTCGTGCAGCACGAGAGATTTGTGTATTCCAATTCTTGAGACGTTGCACCTCGTCCATGATGAGCATGTCTGTTCGTAATCCGCCAAGAATGTTGATGTCGTTGGCTGCACTATTGTATGAGATAATCTTATAAGGTTCGGGCCGATTGTATGCTTCTCTTCTTTTGAGATGACTCCCCTCAATAACATAAACATTGGCATTGGTGAACTTCATAATTTCGCTACGCCATTGGTATTTCAGCGAGGTAGGGCAGAGGATGAGCACTGAGCCAACGAGCCCTTCCTTTCGGAGTAGCTCGGCTGTACCGATTGCTTGAATGGTTTTGCCCAAACCCATTTCGTCGGCAATGATTGCTTTGCCGGCCTTTGCTGCAAAACGAATACCTTCCTTTTGGTAAGGGTAGAGGTTGACCTTTAAAAGATTATCTAGTTTCTTATCATCATAACCCTTAACAATCTTCTCTCTATTCTTTTTTTCGCGAATATCTACAATGAAATCAACGGCATCTTGATAGCATCTGAAAGTATTGCTAATCTGTCGGGCTTGTTTGAGAAAGGAGCCGAAACAGTCATGGGATGCTTTCTTTAAAACGTTGTTCTCATCGAAATAATCTTTTGCAAGTTTATCGTAAGCTTCTTGGTTTTCTGAGCCAATCCGGATCTTTACACATCGATCATCTCTGTAAGAAAGGTAAACCGAAGTATATGGCGGAATCTCACGATGTACGCGTGTCCTCTTCTTTCCGATGAAACAATTCTTTACAGCTTCGATATGCTTGCATGTACCCAACTTTGAGGTCTTGAAGTCCATGCAAGAGCAATAATTCCATTCGCTGTCAGCTCCGCGATACACCACCTTATATTCATTGCGTTTCAGAGGGTTACGTACCGTATATTCGCCTGGATAGAGGTTTTCATCTACGCAGTTGATAACGAAGCGTTCGCTTTTGGATACCTGTTGGCGTAGCTTAACTTGCCATTCCTCCAAGGTCATCTTCTCTTGCTTGACGATATGTGAGATGACTTTCTTCTTCTTTTTCTTCTTGGCAGTTTTCTTTGCGGAGCTATTAGCTTTGCTTCTCTTGTTTCTTGGCTCGTTCATATTGTTTCTTGCCATTGTGCAGGTCATCTTTATTTCATGTCAAACACCAATTGCCCTCCTTGCATCAGGTCCTTATGCGTAAAGAATGTACGTTTCAGTGCTTTGCCATTGAGCTTGGTAGAACTAACAAGATATTTGTCTTCGTTATGATTGTTTGCTACGATGGTGAACGTCTTGTTGTTAGGAAGATGGATGGTGACTTTGTCAAACAGCGGTGTGCCCAACTCATATTGACAGCTCACAGGATTGAATGGGTAAAATCCCATAGCGTTGAACACGTACCATGCCGACATCTGCCCGCAGTCCTCGTTGCCACATAAGCCCGCGGGAGAAGCATTGTATAGCTGTGTGACAATTTCGTGAATGTATTGTTGGGTCTTTTGTGGTTGTCCTACCTTATTATAAAAGTAAGCCGCATGATGGCTAGGCTCGTTGCCGTGCGCGTATTGTCCAATCATACCCGTGCTGAACAAAGGCAGATCCTCTGACGACTTGGGGCTGTATGTGAAGAAGCTATCCAGTTTCTCCACAAAACGCTTCTTACCCACAAGCTTTATTAAGCCCTCTGGATCCTGTTGCACATTCCACATGTAGTGCCAACCATTGCTCTCGCATATATGAGAAGTGTATTCGTCAGGAGAATAGTTGGGTTGGAAGTTGCCTTTACTATCACGTGGCTGCATGAATGTAGATGCAGGGTTGTACACGTTGCGATAGTTCTGCGCACGCTTGCTGAACGTCTTGTATACATCCGCCTTGCTCATAGCCTTTGCCAATGCCGCGATGCAAGCGTCATCATAAGCATACTCCAATGAACGTGACAAAGACCAGTCGTCACCAAGGGTAGGCTCTTTCACGTCGTACGGAACGTAGCCCAACTTCTTATATAGTCCGATGCCACGATACTCGTCTAGATTAGCCGTCTTCACACATTCGTCCAGCGCTTCTTGTTTGTCAATGTTAGGCACATCTTTCAAGATAGCCTCTGCTATAACCGATGCAGCGTGATAACCAATCATCATGTCGGTTTCTGAAGCCCACATGTTCCATACAGGTAGCCGACCATTCTCCTTGCTGAATGCTATAAGAGAATGGACCATGTCGCTAGCCATGTTAGGTATCAGGATGTTGTATAGAGGGTGGGCTGCACGATAGGTGTCCCAAAGCGAACATGTCTCGTAGATGTTTCTCCCTTTGGCGTAATGCACCTTGTGGTCTGCACCCATATAAGCGCCATCAACATCATTGAAAAGGGTAGGGGCGCTCATGGCATGATATAGCGCGGTGTAGAATGTGGTTTGTTGTTCCTCGCTTCCACCTTCTACCTCAATCAGTCCTAGCATCTTGTTCCAAGTTTGCTCTGCAGCACTACGATATTGCTCAAAGTCATCATTGGGCACTTCCGTTTGCAGGTTGCGTGTAGCGCCATCGTTGCTTACGGGTGAAAGCGCTGTGCTTACCACCAGTTGGTCGGGACCATTGGTCGCAAACTCAATGTAAGCAATGTATCCAGTACCTTGTGGTTTGCTTTGTGTGGACGAAGTTTCATATTTGATTGATTGTATAGGTTGAGAGAAACGCGTCCTGAACCATACCTTCTGATTGCGAGCCCAACCATCCGAGAAGCGGTACCCCTCAATGGTGTGTTCGTCCACTTGCACTATCTTGGTATCAACGGTTGCGTCCCAGTTCATGGCTTTCGCCAGATTAAGAATCACCATTCTTTGCTTCCCGTTGTGTGGGAAGGTATATCGTTGTATGCCGCAACGATTGGTAGCGGTAAGTTCCACATTAATATTATAGTCGGTCAGGCGCACTTGATAGTAGCCCGCATGAGCTATCTCGTCCTTATGAGTAAAGGCTGAATATATGCCTAGAGGCTCTTCTGCTTTCTTAAAAGGTAGAGTAACGGGTAGGAACGATATGTCGTAAAGGTCGCCAGCACCAGTGCCGAGCAAGTGCGTATGACTGAATCCTGCTATTGTGCTATCTGGATAGAAATAGCCTGCGATGCGATCCCAACCGGGTAATCCGTTGTCAGGGCTTAGCTGCACCATACCAAATGGAGCCTGTGCACCAGGATAGGTGTTGCCCGTATAGTCAGTTCCAATCAGCGTGTTCACCTTGGTTGCATAATCTTTAGCTGTTTGTGCCATCGCTGATGTGGCTAAACATAACGAGAAGATAAAGGTAGCAAATAACTTCGTTTTCATTAATAACGATTGATTAAAGGATTGTTCCACTATGTTTTAGATTTGTTTTTAGTTGCCTAGGCTTAAGTGCAGAATCATACAAAATGAATATATCAGCAGTTTCATCCATCCATTGCCTTATGCAAAGGTATAAAATAAAAATGGATTGCTTAGATTCTGCGCTAAATATTTACCTTATTATATAGGACCAAACGTCACGCAAATATCTTACTTATTATTTTGCTTTATCCCGTTTTTTGTTTAAATTTGCAGAAAACTAACAAACATTACCTAGTTATGAATGACAAGAAATTAATGGAACGTGCAGCTAACAATATCCGCATTCTGGCTGCGTCCATGGTTGAAAAGGCTAACTCCGGTCACCCTGGTGGTGCAATGGGAGGAGCCGACTTTATCAATGTTTTGTTTTCTGAATTCTTAGTCTATGATCCTGATCAACCCGAATGGGCAGGCCGTGACCGTTTCTTCCTAGATCCAGGACACATGTCACCTATGCTATATAGTGCGCTTACCCTTCAGGGAAAGTTTGGTATTGAAGATATCAAGCAGTTCCGCCAGTGGGGATCCATCACTCCTGGTCATCCCGAACGCGACTTAGAACATGGCGTAGAAAACTCATCAGGTCCTTTAGGACAAGGTCACGCCTTTGCTGCAGGTGCCGCTGTTGCTGAGAAATTCCTTGAAGCACGCGTTGGTCACACCATGATGCAGCACAAGGTGTATGCATATATCAGCGATGGTGGTATTCAGGAAGAAATCAGTCAAGGCGTAGGCCGATTGGCAGGCAACTTAGGCCTGAACAATCTGATCATGTTCTACGACTCTAACGGCATCCAACTCTCTACTGAGTGTGGTGCTGTGATGAATGAAGATACCGCTAAGAAGTATGAGGCATGGGGCTGGAACGTGCTGACCATTAATGGTAACGATGCTGACGAGGTGCGTCAAGCGCTTCTCTCTGCACATCAAGAGACTCAACGTCCAACCTTGATCATTGGTAACACCGTGATGGGTAAAGGTGCTCTCAAGGCAGATGGTACCAGCTATGAACATAACGTGAAGACACACGGCGCTCCTTTAGGCGGAGATGCCTTTGCTAACACCATCAAGCACCTTGGCGGTAACCCAGAAGAACCATTCCAGATCTTCCCCGAGGTGAAAGCACTATACGATAATCGTCGTGAAGAGCTACGCAAGATTGTGGCTGAACGTCATGCAGAAGAGCAGAAGTGGGCAGAAAGTCACCCCGAGGAAGCACAACAACTCAAAGACTGGTTCTCAGGTAAAGCACCTGTTATAGACTGGAGCAGCCTTGAACAGAAGAAGGATAGCGCTACCCGTGCCGCATCTTCAGCTTGCCTCGGACTCTTGGCAAAGCAAGTGCCTAACATGATTTGTGCATCTGCTGACCTTTGTAATTCGGACAAGACTGATGGTTTCTTGAAGGAGACCCACTCTCTGACACGTGACGATTTCTCAGGCGCATTCTTCCAGGCCGGCGTAAGCGAGCTCACCATGGCTTGTATGTGTATCGGTATGATGCTTCATGGCGGTGTGATTGCAGCGATGGGTACGTTCTTTGTATTCTCTGATTACATGAAACCTGCTGTACGTATGGCAGCCTTGATGAAAGTGCCAGTGAAGTTTATCTGGACTCACGACGCCTTCCGTGTAGGCGAGGATGGCCCAACCCACGAGCCTGTAGAACAGGAAGCGCAAATCCGTCTGATGGAGAAACTACAGAATCACGCCGGTGAAGACTCCGTGCGCGTGTTCCGTCCAGCAGATAGTGATGAGACCACCGTTTGTTGGCAGATGGCTATGGAGAATATGGAGACACCTACCGCGCTGATCCTTTCTCGTCAAGGCATCAAGAGCCTTCCCGCAACCAACAACTATGCCAATGCGCGTAAGGGCGCTTATGTAGTAGCTGGATCGGATGATATCTACGATGTGCTGCTCCTCGCTAGCGGTTCTGAGGTGGCTACGCTTGAGGCAGGTGCCCAGCTGTTGCGTAAGGATGGCGTTCGTACACGCATCGTCAGTGTGCCTTCTGAGGGACTCTTCCGTCGTCAACCTATCGGATATCAAGAGAAGGTGATACCTAAGAATGTAAAGGTGTTCGGTCTCACAGCTGGTCTTCCTGTTACCTTGGAAGGACTTGTGGGCAATCAAGGCAAAGTGTTCGGTATGAAGAGCTTCGGCTTCTCTGCTCCTTACAAAGTGCTTGATGAGAAGCTCGGCTTCACTGCTGAAAACGTCTACAAGGAAGTGAAAGAACTCTTTAAACAAGAATAAACAACTCTAACCTAATCACGTTGCGTGAGCCTCTATAGGTTCACGCAACCTAAAACAGTAAAGCTTATGGAAATCAAGACCGTTGGTATTGCTTGCGATCACGCTGGCTTCCCATTAAAGAAATTTGTGATTCAGTATTTGGAGGAACACAATTATACGTATAAAGACTTTGGTTGCAATAGCGACTTGAGTTGTGATTATCCAGATTATGCTCATCCCTTGGCGGCGGCAGTAGAGAGTGGGGATGTCTACCCAGGTATTGCTATCTGCGGTAGTGGCGAAGGTATGGCTATCACGCTCAATAAGCATCAAGGCGTTCGTGCTGGTTTGGCATGGAACAAGGATGTAGCTGAGCTTATTCGCCAACACAATGATGCCAATGTCTTGGTGCTACCAGGACGTTTTATCGATAATAAGACTGCAGAAAAGGTGTTGGACGCATTCTTCAAAGCAAGTTTTGAAGGCGGACGTCACGAGCGCAGAGTAAACAAGATTGCGCTTCCCGTTGCAGATTAACTGATTGAAAATTAATCCACATAATCCAAAACGGTATGGAGAAGTGACTCGTTGTTCCTCTATATCGTCTTGGATTTTGTCATTTTATAAACAATGAAAAAGTATCTTTCCTTAGTAATTCTATTCCTAACGGCTTGCAACTTGTTTGCTACGGACCACCATTTCTTGAACAATCCGAGCTATCGACAAGCCGTTAACAGCTCGTTTACGGAGCGAATGAAGATGTTTTCGCCCTCGTGCTTCCAAGTTAAGGGGCTGAAAGTCACCGAGAAGGAGACCGAAGCGCTCCAGTTTCTCTATGCTTACATGCCGCTGGCTGACCTGACCGACTATTCCACATCGTTCTTCCTAGCCAATGTGCGTAAGTCATTGCAAGCACAAAGCGAGATGGCTTGGGGCGCAAAGGTGCCCGAACGTGAGTTCCGTCATTTCGTGTTACCTATTCGTATCAACAACGAAAACCTTGATAGCTTCCGTATCGTATATTACGAAGAACTCAAAAATCGCGTTAAGGGACTCGGAATGAAGGAAGCTATTCTTGAGGTCAACCATTGGTGTCATGAGCATGTCACCTACCAACCCGCTGACGCACGTACCTCTGCGCCAATGGCAACCATCCGAACCACTACCGGCCGTTGTGGTGAGGAGAGTACCTTTACCGTTGCCGCTCTACGTGCCGTGGGTATCCCAGCTCGTCAGGTGTACACCCCACGTTGGGCACACACTGATGACAATCATGCTTGGGTTGAGGCTTGGGCAGATGGTCAGTGGTACTTTATCGGTGCTTGTGAACCTGAAGCCGTTCTTAACCTTGGTTGGTTCAATGCGCCAGCTTCTCGTGCGCTCTTGATGCACACACGTGCTTTTGGCAACTATGATGGTCCCGAGGAAGTGGTTCTGCGCACAAGCAACTATACTGAGATCAATCTGATAGACAACTATGCCAAGTCTGCTCGCGTTGATTTCAAGGTAGTGGATCAGAATAACAATCCTGTGACCGATGCCCGTGTAGATTTCAAGATCTACAATTATGCCGAATTCTACACTGCAGTGACCAAATATACCGATAGTAAGGGCGAAACCTACCTCTCCGCAGGCCTTGGTGATATGCTTGTATGGGCATCCAAGGACGGAAAGTATGGCTATCAGAAAGCCACCTTTGGCAAAGATAAGGAGGTAACCATTCGTATCAAGAGTGACGGCGACGCTGCTCGCTCAGAGGATCTAGACCTTGTGCCACCTCCCGAGAAGCTCAACCAGCCTGAAGTGACACCCGAACAAGCCAGCCACAACAAGATGCGCTTTGCGCAGGAGGACTCTATCCGTAATGCTTATATCGCTCGCACCTTCTATCCTAAAGATGGTACATCACCATACGCTTCCTATTTCCTTAAGGCCAAGGGCAACTGGCGCACGATAGAAGCGTTCCTCTCTCGTCACAAAGACCAAAGCAGTCGCGCCCTCGCTATCCTTAACACGCTTAGCGATAAGGATCTTCGTGATATCCGTCCCGAGATCCTTGAAGACTGTTTCGCTAACAACAGCGCTCAGGTGAGCCCCCGCGTAGAGGATGAGATGCTTCTGTCGCCATTCAAGTGCAAGATAGAGAAGATGTTTGATGCTAAGACGGTCAAGAAGTTCCAAAATGATCCTATGTTGCTAGCTGAGTGGATCAAGAAGAACATTCGTCTCAATCCTGATACCAAGGCGCTACGCATAGCACAGACCCCAATGGGATCGTTGACCTATAAGATGACCGATCCTCGCTCACGTGCCATCCTCTTTGTTGACATGGCTCGTAGCTTGAACATCGAAGCGAAACGTGACACGATCACAGGTTCTCTTGAATATCGTAAGGACGGAAAGTGGACCATCGTGGATTTTGAAGCAAAGGGTCAAGCTACCTCGCATAAGGGCAAATTGGTGCTAACCTATGAACCCACAAAGCAGTTGGACAATCCTCTTTATTACAACCACTTCAGCATCAGCAAGCTAGAGAATGGTGTGACCGAACTGCTCAACTTTGAAGAACAAAGCGAGAATAATGAGCCTACTAGTTGGCGCAATACCTTCAAAGAAGGCTTTGCTCTTGAGGCAGGAACCTACCTTCTGACCAGCGGTACACGTCTTGCCAATGGCAGCGTGCTAGCTCACAACGAGCGCTTCGAGGTTAAGGAAGGACAAACCACTACTTTGCCACTCGTGATGCGTCAGAATACGCACGAGATTTCGGTGATCGGTAGCTTCAATGCAGAGTCGTTGTTCTCTCTTGATGGCAAGAACGTGAGCTTGTTGTCACAAAATGGCCGTGGCTATTACATCATCGGTCTCATCGGTGTGGGTCAAGAACCATCCAACCACGCCCTTCGTGACATCGCTAAAGAGGCTGAAGCTTTCAACGCTTGGGGACGTCCTTTGGTGCTTCTCTTTGAGAGTGAGGCTGAGGCTAAGAAGTATGAAGCTGCCACCTTTGGCAATCTGCCCACCAACATCATTTATGGTATAGACAAGGATGGAAGCATCCGCAAGCAGATTGTTGAGAATATGAAGCTCAGCAGTGCCACTCAACTTCCAATCTTCTTGATTGCCGATACCTTCAATCGTGTGGTGTTCAGCTCGCAAGGCTACACCATCGGCCTGGGTGAGCAGATGAAGAATATCATCAACAAGCTACAGTAAGTGGTACATAACGCTTGGCCAATAGATTTTTATCGTGGATAGCCAAGTCATAAAAGAATAAAACGAGAATACCCGAAGTCTTCTACTAGCAGACTTCGGGTGTTTTTTTCGGTTTACCCACACCAACGGATAATCCTCTCTTATCGTCTTGCGAGCCTACGAAAATGTAAATATCTTGTCACGAAAATTACCCCTTCTGAATCTATCAAAATAGATTTCAAAAGCTCGATTCTATCTCTTAATCTTTCCCGCAGCGCACTGCTCGCTTCCCAAAGAGCCCCTTTTAGCTCCCCAAACGTGCCCTTTTACCCTCTCAAAGGGGCCCTTTCGCATGGCGAAAAAGCCTCTAAAAGGACGATTTTTGGGCATATTTGAGGTAAAATGCAGGTATTTTTGAAGCGATTCTAAATAGTTCTTGTTAGATATTACTGATAATCAGATAATTATGTTTTTCTCGAATTTGAAGTCAGTTTAGGCTGACGTTCAGAATAAACGAAGTATGGAAGCTTGTTTGTAAAATAATCTGACTATCATCGCCATGTGCTAATAACGCACATATAATAGGCTGATAACACCTTACATGGACACGTCACTAATGAAAGAGCCGATATGCTGAAAAAGGCATATCGGCTCTTTAGAATAATGGATGGGCTTTCTTATTCCATCCTACCATATTTCATCTCATCTCCGTTCTTGTCATATTTTTTGCGTTTTCCCGTCGGTGGAGCTACCAAGGTGATACGCACTACCACTACGCGGTGTAGGCTTCGGTTGACGCTTTCATCGAAAGCATCCATGTGTTGAGGCAAGAAGCGCTTGCTGATGACATATAGTCCTTTCTTCCTCTCTTCATCATCGGTTACTATCTCAGCACGTCCTTGTGCCATAGCCGACTTATATTCTAACGTGAACGAGCCGTCTTTAGGGCCTACCATCGGCTTACACTGGGATACAGCTGATAGCCAGACGAGGTTGTTGTGCTTGATACAATCTAGCTTATCGCCTTCGGGCGCAGCATGAAAGTACCACACGCCCTCTTCGCCTTCAGCCAGCGACAGGGGCACACCATATGCCGTTCCGTCTTCTCGGGTGAAACTCACCGTGATGTAAGGCGCATGACGCAGTACGTCCGCAGCCCAATCGGTATCCATCTCTCTGCTTTTCTTTCTCATATAGGTTTCTTCGTTTGTGGTAAGGCGTGCTTCTACAAATTATCTTTGATGGATTTTCTGAATTTTAGCTGAGCAGATTATTCTTGCTTTGGATAAGATAGGCTGCACCTCAGCAATTGAAGCAAGCTTCATTGCGTTCGGTTTGCACTATCTTTCTGAAGG
>CAVHUZ010000072.1:0-11890 GCA_963639545.1 Bacteroidaceae bacterium | reverse complement strand
AGCGTTTAATCATCGAAAAAGTGTAGCGTTCCCTTATTTTTATCATTGAAAAGTGTACCTTTGCAAGTAACCATAACATGACTTCATGCGAAGAATAGCATTGGTCTTAACCTCTTTTGGCAACGCTGCCCTCTTTCTGTAACGACGGAGCACAAGTCAAAGAGCTTATTAGGAAGACTGATGCTTCGGTAGCTTCTACGCTTACTTCACCTAAAAACAAAGCAAACAGGAAGAATATGAACAAACGACAATATAGACAAGCCAACCTAGACTGGTTAGCCAACAAAGCCAAGGAAGAAGGCGTAAAGACGCTCAAGAACAACATCCTATATAAGGTGCTGGCTGAGGGGAAGAACGATCAGCATCATCCTTCACCACGTAGCATCGTGACGGCCCACTACACCGGCTGGACCATAGACGGAAGACAATTTGATAGCAGTCGCGGTGGCGCACCGCTTGCCATCCGCCTGTGCGACCTCATTGAGGGATGGATCATCGCCATGCAAGAGATGTGCGTAGGTGATCGGTGGGAGGTATATATCCCGGCGGATATGGGATATGGCAAGTTCTCACAACCAGGCATACCCGGAGGCTCCACGCTGATCTTCGAGATTGAGCTCTTGGGCATCGCCTAAACGTCCATCGGCTATCAAGGCTCAGCCTAGACAAGGTGCGACTGGCGCGAACGACGCATTACGAAATGCCTACATATCGCCTCAGCCAAAGGGCGAAAAACTTGTCATACACCACATAAGCATCATCCTGCTGAGTGATAAAGTCTTTTTCGAGCAGCCCCTTTAGTGCCGAGTTGACCGAGCTAGGCGATGGCAGATGATACCTCTTAGCAAAAGCGCCACTCTTCACACACCTTGCCTCTCCTTCTTGCGCAATAGCAATAAGGACGTTGCGTTGCTTTTCAGGCATCTGCCTAAGAAGTGTTTCATACGTATCCGAAGCCATATTGAGATTGTAATCGATAGCCTCATCTACCATCGCAAGCGTACAGACACCCTGTTCGGGCGTCTTGAGGAAGAGCACATTCATCACGCGCTGTATATACGATGTCACACCGCTAAAGTGGGTAAAAAGCGTCTGAACGACCTCGGTATCAAGATGCTTGCCACGCTCTTCAAACTTATGATGGGCAAAGTCCGTATATTTATCTACATCCAATGGCTTGAGATTCATCAGCGTCACGCTCTGATAGAATGGACGAGCAGGGCTAGTAAACATCTCTGCCATGAGATGACGATGGGAACCTGAGAAGATAAAATGGGCATTGGTGCATCGCTGAATATAGGTTCGTAGCAATGCCTCTATGCGATTGTCCGCATAACTCGTGATCTGCTGAAACTCATCAATAGCCACGAGACAAGGTTTATCAGCCTGATTGAGGTAGGTAAAAATCTCATCCAGCGTTATCTCGGGATTAGCAAGATTGCCAATACCGACACCCCAAACAGGTTGTCCGTTCATGTCAAACGAGATTTCTGAGCGTAGCGAAGATAGAACGAGCAAGAATTTCTCCCAAACAGCTTTGCCTTTAGGTCGTAGCGTGTCTATGATGCCTTTACCAAACATATTGACCATATCTCTCACAGAGGTGGTAGAATAGATGTCTATGATGAAGGTGTAATAATGCTTCTGTATTTCGGGTTGGGCAAAACAATGACGTATCAACTCCGTCTTCCCTATTCTGCGTGGGGAAATCAGCGCCAGATTGTTCTCATTGGTCAGCATCTCTGTGATATGCTGCGTTTCTTCTACACGATCACAGAAATATTCGGGACCGGCATAACCATTGGTAACGAACGGATTCTTCATATCATTACTATTACTTCTATTGTTGCAAAGATAATGCAAACGAGCGGAAAGAAAGCCCAGCTTTCAGTTTCCCGAGTGCAGCTTATCTTATGCAAAGATAATGCAAACGAGCGGAAAGGAAGCTTGCTTCTGCTTTCCCGAGTGCAGCTTATCTTATGCAAAGATACAACCTTTTTCTTCATTATCATAAAATGATTATCATAAAATGATAATAAAGGCGTAAGATAAGGTTCTTCCGGAATTTGGGTGACATCATGAGAGCAACTTATGCGAAGAGCAGTCCCGTCTCTTCTTTCTCTTCAGCGCGAAGGTTATTGCTCCCAAAACGTTCTTTTCTCAAGGCCCTCAGTCTCTTGACTCACATTGTAGGAGATGGATGGCAGACAGTCGGGGAGGTCAAATACATCGGTCTCACTCTTGTCTTTCATCTCCTCCTCAGCCTCTTTCTTATCGAGGGTGGTCACATCTAAGGTTACAAAATCTCTGATCTCCTTGCAATCAATGGGCTCCGACTTCTTATCCCATCGCCAAGTGTATTGGAGCAAACCACGAAAGCTGACTAGCGCACTGACATTGGTTTCGGGCTGGCTATACGTCCAGTCGTTGATATTGGTGGTGACGGTGAGCGTCTTGGTGTCCGTTTTCTTAAACTTGGTATTGTCTATCACTGATCGATACAGCCCTTTCTTCTCATCAATGATGACCATACACGCATCATTAGCGCTATATTTTCGCGAACTGAGGGCTAGGAAAGTGGTATCGCCCTGGGTGCTGCTTACCGAGTCGGTGTTGAGATAATTAATTCTGGCTAGGTTGAACGAACGGCCATTGAGCATGATAACCTCAAAGCTGAACAGCTTTCTCAGCTTCTTGTGTTCGTATTCTCGGCAAGCCCAAACGTGACGTTTGACCTTTTTGTTCTTCATGTTGATGTAAAAGTCGACCATGCCTTCGCGATAAAGAATGGTCTTTCCATTGTTGGTACAGATGTCACGGAAGGCCCCACGCACCTTGATATAGTCGGTCTTCTTCACCACCACCTCGGGCAAGGAAAACTCCTTCTGATCCAATGCCACATCGCCTTGCGTCGTTGATGCATCAAGGGTGAGCGGTGCGTATGACAGCGTGCTAATGACCACCTTGCCTTGCAGTGCCTTCACCTTGCCATCGGCATCGCTCATACATAGCAACTGGTTGTTGGCGTCAAAGATGTACGCACCGGCAATGGGCTGACCATCAGCCTTGTCCACTAACCTAAACTGTGCAGACGCTTGTGCGTAACCTATGATTAGCAACACTGCTGCGAGGATGCTTCTCGTGTGCTTTATACAAATGGGACGGATGTTCATACGCTTGATTTTCTATGTTTCTAGATACAAATCTACAACAATATCGGCAAATATCAACACTTTATGACATAATATTACCATTGCATGCAGCTGCGCCCTTGTGTCATTATACAACATATCAATGGTGCTTTCACAATGTTCTTAGTATCTTTCTTGAGATCTATCGTGGCCTTATCATAGGCTAGCGGAGCCGTTCTCGGAAGAGAAATCAAATTATTTTTGCACAAAAATTAATTTATTTCTTTGAGAAAATCAATTTATTTTTCTCACCCATAGTAGTCATACAGAGACGTGAAACGGCGGCTTAAGGGATGTAAGAACAACTCTCTGATTGGACAAAAGGGCCAATAGCGCATAGACTGACCGCGAAAGATGGCCGCTCGGAAGGATATATCTGACATATAGCAAAGGTAAAATATCTGGGAGCATTGCTCCTTTGAGATGTATATGATACTTTTTCCATAATTATTTTGTCCTTTCCTTAAATTGTGTTACCTTGTGCCACAAACGGATTATCTCTGCTTTAGCTGACCCGAGGAAGGTGGGGGAAGCAGACTTAACGGAAACACTTACGATACATGATGCAAAGCTCTGAATATATCAGAGGCAGTTTATAGCAAACAGGTGATTATCAATATGAGTAAGAAGAGAGTAGTGGCGCTTTATTCATTAGTGGTTGGAGCATATTATGTGATGTTCCAATCATTCTACAACTGGATAGCTTATCGAGACATCTTTCCTTATACAGATGCGCATAGCTTTTGCTTGAGCACCTTATTAAACTTGGTACCGGTCTACTGCATTGCTAGTTTCAACGTCCTACTGGTGTTCAGATTCTTGAAGGTTAAGAACAGAGTATATAAGCTTATCATCGAGCTATTGCTGTCAAACGCTTTTGCTGTCGTCTTCAATCTGTTGTTTCTCTTTGTCATGGCAGGAGGGAATCATGCCCATGTGGATTGGGCTGGGACAACGCTCAACAATACGTTCATCTGGCTAATCGTAGAACTGGTATATTATTTTTATAATTATCGTAAGCATGAATTGGAGGCTACCCTAGCGAAGCAACAAATGATGCAATACCGTTATGACGTATTGAAGGCTAGCCTCAATCCGCATTTTTTGTTCAATTCGCTCAACATCCTTAATTCGTTGCTCGACCAAGATGCTGACAGAGCCAAGCGCTTCTCAGTAGAGCTATCTAAAACCTTCCGTTATATGATACAAGAGCAACAATCAGAGACGGTCTTGCTCTCAAAGGAAATGGAGTTTCTGGAAAGCTATGTTTCCGTTCTTAGGACACGATACAACGACCAGTTGATACTAGAAGTAACGGGGAGGGAGAACACGGGTGCGCATCAAGTGGTGCCTTATTCGTTACAATTGCTGATAGAAAACATTTGCAAGCACAATATCATATCTATGCGGCAGCCTATGACGGTTCGTATCAGAATAGGTGCGTCGTGCCTATGGGTAGAAAACGCTATCCGACTGAAAAGAACGGTCGCTTCTAGCCACTTCGGTCTAGACTATCTGGTGCAGCTTTATGCGACGCATAAGAAGAAAGTGATTATCGAAAATGATGGGCGGATGTTCTCGGTTTGCATTCCTTACATCGTCTGAAATCATTTTCGCATAGAGCTCGCATCTAGCTAAGAGTAGTAACGCAAATTCAATAAAGACAGTAGTAACAACTATGAAGTATGCAATTATAGAAGATGAACACATAGCCCTGCAGCAGTTACAAGGTCTGATTCATTCATTCCGCCCTACTTGGCAACTGGCAATGACGGCCGACTCTATAGAAGAGAGCATTGAGTATTTCTCGGCTCATCATGAACTGGACCTGATCTTTATGGACATAGAGCTAGCTGATGGCAACTGCTTTGAGATCTTCAAGGAGGTGAAGGTTGACACTCCTGTGATATTCACTACCGCTTATGACGAGTATGCCATTCAGGCTTTTTCCATCAACAGCGTACAATACCTACTGAAGCCTCTGACGGAAGAAGAGCTCCATAAGGCTATCGTTAAGTTTGAGACCATCTGCAAGCCTCACGAGGAGGGCATGCTATACCGGCGCCTTGCCCTGAATCTCAATCCATATAGAAATCGAATCCTCGCCTTGAGTGGTGACAATTATGTCCCTATATTGGTCAACGAGATAGCTTTTTTCCTAAGCGAGGACAAGTATGTCTATGCCTATCTACAGGATGGCAGGCGTAAGTTGACAGAGTTTTCCAACTTAAACGAGGTGGTGGAAAGTCTGAATCCTAACGACTTTACACTGATAAGCAGGAACGTGGTCACATCAATCTATGCTGTCAAGCAAGTAACCCGTTTTTTCAAAGGTCGGCTACAGGTGACGGTCATGGCGGGCACAGAAAGATTGGAGGTGACGGTCAGCGCCGCAAGAAGACAATGCGTGCTTGACTGGCTAGGAGGAAGGTATATGGCATAGGTAGCTACTACATACGCAAGAGAGGCGGATAATTCGTTCTTCATATCTCTCATTTCGTTCTTTGAATATCCCAACTGGCGTGAAAGCCGTTGTCCGTACACTGCGATTTCCGTACTTTTACACATGGTAGAGAAAACGAAAACACCAATGGGGGCTTTTGGTTATCTACCTGACAATGTATGAATCTTTACGGTAACAAATGTTTAATTAACAAAATCAAGGCGTATGGTTAAGAAAAATAAAAGACATGCGGCTATCTTGTTAACGATGGCCTGTTCGTTAACGTTACATGCAGCGGACATTGAGCAAAAGGACACGGTAGTGGTGGTGTCAGAGGCGGGAACTCTGTCTAAGGTTTTTCCTGCGGAAACATGGACAGACCAAGCGCAACGTGACAGCGTGATGCAAACTTTCACGGGACTGAAGATCCAAGGAAAGTTGAACGGTAACGACATTGTGTACCTGCAAGCAGTATGCGGAAGTTGGGCACAAGTGACGGGCAACGTTGAGCATCTGGACCTCTCGGAAGCTTCCATCGTTGCTGGTGGCGATGCCTATAGTACCTATTATAATACAGAGGGAAATCCGGAGCAGTTGTACACGGCGGATCAAGTGATAGGCAACATGATGTTTAGCTACTGTGGCGCACTGAAGAGCCTTGTGCTTCCAAACAACACGGTATCGGTATCGGCGAATGCTTTTGAGGGCACCTACTTGGAAAAGCTAGAGATATCTGACGCCAACACCTATTATAAGACGCAAGAGGGCGTGTTGTATGACCATGATCTGACTACGTTGATCAAGTATCCTTCTGCCAATGCAAGCTCTTCTTTTACGTTGCCTTCTTCTATAACGGGAATTAATGCTTGTGCTTTTGAGAATTCTTCCTCATTGAAGACATTAGTCATCCCTGAGTCTTTGAAGCGTATAGGAGAAAGTGCCTTTGGCGGCTGCAATTCCTTAACGACGATAGCACTGCCTAAGGAGATGGAGACTATCGGTGACCGCGCCTTTGTGAATTGTATGAAGCTAGAGGCGATAACGATGCCTTCTAAGATTTGTTCTATAGGCAACGCTTTGTTTATGGGATGTCTTGCGCTGAAGGAAGTGGCTCTTCCTAGTGGCACGCAGGATATAACAAGAATGTTCTATGGTTGTCAAAGTTTAGAGAAAGTGACATTACCCTCTTCTATCAAGACACTCGGTGTGTCAGCATTCCAGTCATGTTCTTCCCTTAAATCTGTCAACGTGCCTGTTGTAGAAGAAATCGGCGGATCGACATTTGATGGGTGTAAGAGCCTAGAGGAATTGGTGATACCGGAAGGTGTAAAGAAACTGGGATCACGTGCCTTTGCGTCTTGCTCTGCTCTTTCTTATCTTTCACTTCCTTCCACGATAGATAGCGTGGGCGACTATCTCTTATCGTTTGCGTCTTATGATATGGACTTGGTTCTGAAAGCCATTGTTCC
The DNA here is from genome assembly GCA_963639545.1 of Bacteroidaceae bacterium. Lineage (GTDB taxonomy): Bacteria > Bacteroidota > Bacteroidia > Bacteroidales > Bacteroidaceae > Prevotella. The sequence goes on along the minus strand of CAVHUZ010000072.1, from coordinate 4,787 downwards.
ACCTACGGCTTCGTCCAGTTCGTTCTACCCTGCCCCTTATGGCATTCGCCTTTATGTGCCCGACGCTACGGTTGACGACTATGCGAGCGCAGAAGGTTGGAAGGCCTTCTCTTCTATAAACAAATTGTCCGAGGCACCCAGTAGCCCAGTTTCTGAATATAATCTTCTATCTGAAGAGTTTATTCCTGACGAGGAATTCAGAACCTGGATTGACACTAATCTTGCCAATGGTTCGGGTTATTTCAGCAACAAGGACGCCGAGGCTTATGAGGGCGAGATCTTTATTGGCTATACTAATATTGCTTCGCTTCAGGGTATTGAGTATTTTACATCTCTTGAGAGCATTGCGCTCACCAACAATAATAACTTGGTGGCTGTGGACTTGCATAAGAATAGCAACTTACGAAAAATAGATGTGTTATATTCTATGAGCCTAGAGGACTTGAATATTGAAGACTTGGAGAATCTTGAAGTATTGAATATCGGCATGACGAATATTGCTAATTTTGATTTGTCAAGATTCACTTACTTAGCTCCAACATTGAAGGAACTGAACATCTCTAAGCTTCGTCTAGAAACAATTGACGTTACTCCGTTCGTTAACTTGGAGACATTGGATGTCTCTTGCAACCTGCTTGCGACAATAGATTGTAACGGCTTATCAAAGTTGAAACTCTTGAGCTGTTCCAATATGCCTACACTGACAAGCATCAATCTGAAGGGGTGTGGTGCTTTGGAAGAACTCATCGCTTCTATGTGTAATCTGACAGGTCTTGACTTGAGCGACAACGAGGCCTTGACTTCTATCTACTTACATGAGAACAAAGAGCTGGGAAATATCGAACTGTCACCAACGATTAAGTCGCAATTGAAGTTCTTGAACGTTGGTAACACAGGGTGCACCGCTATCGACCTCGATGGATGCGTAAACCTAGAAGAGTTTGAGTGCCCAAACAATGATTTGGAGCAAGCGCCAAGTTTCAAGGATTGTAAGAAACTGAACTGGCTGCGAATCGAAGAAACCAATATCAATGACATTGACGTTTCTTCTTGCCCCGAGCTGAAGGAGTTCTATTGCTATAGCAATAACTTGGAAAATCTTGATATCAGCCACAATGAGAAATTGGAACGACTGATTTGCCATGATAACGGAAAGAACGGCATGAAGGAAATCAAGGTTTGGGCATCTTTTGATATTGATACCCCTCCCATCGATTGCGTCAAGGATGACAACACTAAATTTGTATATGAATTTTCAACTTCTGACATAGCTCGTCCTAGCTATGATGCCAACAACTCCCCCATCGTTTCTCGCTATGACATGAGCGGAAGAAAACTTGCAGGAAAAACACATGGTCTGAACATCATCGTCAATAGTAAGGGGGAAGTAACCAAAACCTTTGAAAAATAACACACACACCTTCAGAAACTGGTTGAAAGAATGAATATGAAGGAGAAAGTGGTAGCTCCGTCATAGTAACTAGCCGACACAAGCTATCTTGCAACCGATTCTGAAATCGAGTAGGAGGAAAACGAAGTGGTTTTCTTCCTACTTTCGTTTTCCGACCTCTCACACCATCGTACATGCGGTTCCTATTTTGTGTGCCACTCGAATGAACGTGGCGTACCCTGCCTTGCGCAGATTGTCATTACTTATTGCTCTGTACAAGATAGGGCTATCAGCAGTTCGCCAATAACTCTTGCGAGTATTACCCCATTCATAAGCTTGATAATGCTCATGCCAGCATAACCAAAAAGGCTGACACTTCATATGAAATGCCAGCCTTAATTATTGAAAAATCATTGTTTAGCCAAATTGACAGATGGGCTAAAAGTCCACATTGGATATATTAAAAAGCGAATGGTGCTTTCTTTGGCTCAAGTTGCGCATTAGGAACACGATTGCCATCTTCCTTAATACCTTTTACATTGATACCCCAACCTTTCACCTTGGTAGAGCAGGTCTTGAAGATGCCGAAGAACCAAGAATGGCTTTCTTTCTCAAATTCAGGTTCAAGGATAATGTCCACATTTGATTGTTCCTTTGCCAGATAAAGAGCCTGCGACTCTTGCTTTGACAATCCGCTGTAGCGATTTGAACTCTTAAAGGTCTTGTTACCGTTCTTAATTAAAGGGATAAACCACAAAGCGGTTTTCGTGTTAATAGTTCGTTCAGCTTCGAGTTGGTGTTGAACTCGTATTTCTTTCCCGAAGGAGATTCGTAGCTCGTGTTCTCGCAGGCAAGTTACTTGATGGCACGACCGACGGTATGGCTTGTCGGTATACGGGGATCGGGGGGCTCACGAAGATGGCACTCCTTCCTGTTCACGTCTTCCACGCAGTTGCCTCCGCAGAGATAAACGTCGAGCATGGAAGAGACTATCTCGTCCCATTGGTATCCGTTGTAGGTTGAACTGCGCTTGCCAAGGGTCTCGTTGATGACCTTGTCAAGGGAAAGAGCGTTAAAAGCCCTGTTCGTGAAACAATTTCCTCCGAAAGGAGTGAGTTTCTCAGATTTTTTGCTTACCTTTGCCATGTGTTAGAATTTTCCTTGTTTTGCAGCACTAAGGTAAGTGAATTTTCTGACATATGCAAACTATGGGCAACTTTTTGATACCCAATAGCTTGCATTTTGATAAAATTTTAAGTCTACTAATTTAAGGTAATTAGAATGTGGTACACTTTTGAATTAGTATATACAATTTAGGTAAATTACATAACAACAATGAGAAAAAGAATATTTTTATTATGCTTAGCCATTGGCATACCGTACATTTCGGTCCAAAGTACAACTTACTCGCCGACCATCCTTGCAACAAAAGACAATAAGGCAACAGAAACACTCACTCCAGGAAATCCCTACCTACCTTTGTGGGAGCATATTCCAGATGGAGAACCATACGTTTTTGAAGATCCAGACTGTCCTGGCAAACAACGTGTGTACATCTATGGCTCACATGACAGCCGCCTCACAGACTACTGCGGACATGAATTGGTGCTTTGGTCGGCATCCACAGACAGTCTATGGAATTGGCGTTACGAAGGGGAAATTCTTCGAGTAAAAACAGACAGCAAAGGCAACTTGCTCAACAAGGATGGAGAATCCGATATTCTCTTTGCGCCAGACGTGGCTGTAAGAACTGCCAAGGATGGAACGAAGACCTACTACTTATATCCAAACGATCAAGCAGGCAACAGGAACAGCCTCGTAGCAAAAAGTTCACGCCCAGATGGTCCCTTTGAAATTTGTAATTGGAATGAAGAAAAGAGCGATCACACGAACGGTCCCATCCAATTCGACCCTGCCGTATTTGTCGATGATGACGGACGTACTTATGCGTACTGGGGATTCATGAGAAGTTTTGCAGGTGAGTTAGACGCCAGTAACATGGCTACATTAAAGCCTGGGACTGTAATCGTAGAAGATATGATTTCCAACCTAAAACAACCAGGTATTTTCCGTTTCTTTGAGGCATCCTCCATCAGAAAAATCAAAGACAAGTATGTGTTCATCTATAGTAGATGGACAAAAGACGGTGAATTTGGATTGCCTAACACCAACTACACCCTAGCATATGCCTATAGTAACAATCCACTTGGTCCATGGAGATATGGTGGCACCATCATCGATGCCAGAGGAAGAGACATCAATGAACAAGGTGACACTATTGTAACAGCGACTCCTTCTGCCAACACGCATGGAAGCATCTGCGAAATCAACGGGAAATGGTATGTGTTTTATCACCGCCAGACTGGCATCAACGAATATGCCCGTCAAGCTATGGTAGCTCCAATCACCGTCAATGTAGAAAAAGGACCAGACGGGAAAGTAGAAATTTCAGAAGGAGAATATACTTCAGAGGGTTTCGCGCTCAACGGTTTAAACCCACTAGAACGCCACTCCGCAGGCATCGCTTGTTGGTACACAGGACCTAAACCTTGGAAAAAGCATGGCGACGATTTCCGTTCTGGCTCTTATGTAGAAGCCAGCTATGGCACCGCTGACAAGTTCAAACATCCTTATGAAATTCAGAACAACACCAACAGAGTTATAAACAACAATGATGGTAGCATCGTGGGGTACAAATACTTCAACTTTGACGTGACCTATGGCAGAAAAGATGTTCAGCTATCGTTACGTCTCATTCCTGAAGGCATCGATGGCACAATAACAATTTTGGCTGACCGCCCTTGGAAATCACAAGGAGGAAAAGAATTAGGAAAAATAAAGTTGAAATCAAATATGCCTCAGCTTTCAACAGAAATTGTGACAAGCCTCAGCAGCCTTGGCAAATTAAAAGGCAAACATGCGTTATTCTTCGTTTTCGAATCAAAGACCAAAGGCAAATCAATATGCAAATTAGAGGATTTCATCTTCAAATAACAATCGAGTAGGAGGAAAACGAAGTAGTTTTCTTCCTACTTTCGTTTTCCGACCTCTCACACCACCATACGTACCGTTCGGCATACGGCGGTTCCTATTTTGGGTGCCATTCGAGTACTACCCCCCCATTAAAGTGGCATACCTTGCCTTGCGCAGATTGTCGTTACAGATTGCTCTATGCAAGATTGGGTTATCAGCCGTTCGCCAATAACTCTTGCGAGTATTACTCCATTCATAAGCTTGATATTTGTTTATACGTAACCATCCGAAACAAGCCGACTTGTAACAATCTCTTCCAATTCCGAACTTTGCGCCAAAAATAGCAATGTTCAATCTCAACGAAAACAACAGGATGGTTATGTCGCAAACCCCGACGGATATGCGAATCGGCGTGAATGGTATG
>CAVHUZ010000071.1:0-12273 GCA_963639545.1 Bacteroidaceae bacterium | reverse complement strand
CATACCATTCACGCCGATTCGCATATCCGTCGGGGTTTGCGACATAACCATCCTGTTGTTTTCGTTGAGATTGAACATTGCTATTTTTGGCGCAAAGTTCGGAATTGGAAGAGATTGTTACAGGTCGGCTTGTTTTGGATGGTTACGATAAAAACGAAGAATCCCTCTTGACAAATCTTTGCCGAGAGGGATTCTTTAAGGAAAATATGGAAGGATGCCTTAATTATTGGTTGATCCTCCTACGATATCAAGCAACTCATTAGTGATAGCTGCTTGGCGTGACTTGTTATATTGCAAGTTGAGATCGCGCAATAGCTCGTCTGCGTTATCAGTAGCAGTCTGCATTGCAACCATTCGTGCTGCATGCTCTGAAGCAATGCTATCAAGCAAAGCAGTGTAGAGCATCAGGTGAAGCTCCTTAGGTATCAACTCTGTAAGCACGGTTGCCAAGTCGGGCTCCACAATGAAATTGTCATTGAGAGGACGTACTTCTTGGGTTTCTTTGCTTTCTTCGTTGTTGCCATGCTTCTTGAGATATTCCTGTGCACGCTTTGTCGCTACATTGGATGTAAGGTCGCGATCGTTATCTGCGCCGATGTCATCGTTCAAGTCGATTGGCAAGAAGGTGCGGCGGGTAAGAATCTGTGAACCTGCACTCTTGAAGTGATGGTAAATCAGTTCGACCTTGTCGAGCTGACCCTTGAGCCACATCTCTTCAACCTCTTGTGCAATGGTTCTGCAACCATCCGAGTTGGGTTTGTCTGCAAGATCCACATATGAACCAGCACATCTGACGTGCAGCTTCTTTACCTTGTCCTCCGCCTGTCTGCCGATAGGGTAGACAAGGATGTCATCATCTTGAAGTCCTGCCTGCTTATACTCGTCAATGGCATGCATCATCTGTTTGATGATATTGGCATTGAAGCCACCGCAAAGAGATGAGTTGGACGTGTACACTACCAAAGCCACACGCTTCACATGACGTGCTTCCTCAAATGGGGTCTCAACGTCAGGTGTCGACACCAAGAAAGTCTTGAGGATATGTTCTAGCATATTCTCATAGGGAAGCATGTTCTCAATCGCGGTTTGCGCATGATGCAACTTACTTGAAGCCACCATCTTCATCGCACTCGTAATCTTACGGGTGCCTTGAACCGATGCTATTCGCGTTTTGATTTCTTTTAATGATGGCATGATGGATGATACAATTAAAAGTTAAACTTCTGTTATTAACGTTTCCCCTGTACACGCTCTATATGAGAGATGCACAGGGAGAAAGGTTAGCTCTTGTATTGTCCAGCAATGTCAGTCATTACGGTCTCAATCACCTTCGTGTCCTCCTCAACCAATTTGCCTGCGGCAAGGTTGTCAATGACATCCTTATGGGCAGAACGCATGGATTCAAGGAACTGGTCTTGGCAAGCACGCACCTGATCTACGGGCACGTGTTGAAGCAAGCCATGTACACCACAATACATAATAGCAATCTGCTCACCTACGGGCATAGGGCTGTATTGGGGCTGGATAAGCAACTGATTGTTCTTGCGGCCGCGATCTAGCGTCATTGCGGTGACTGGGTCCATATCGCTAGAGAACTTAGAGAAAGATTCAAGCTCGCGGTATTGAGCCATATCGATCTTTAAGGTACCTGCCACTTTCTTCATACTCTTGATCTGTGCCGAACCACCTACACGGCTTACAGAGATACCCACGTTGATGGCTGGACGGAAACCTTGGTTGAACAAGTCGCTCTCAAGATAGATCTGACCATCGGTGATAGAAATCACGTTGGTTGGGATATATGCCGACACGTCACCTGCTTGCGTCTCAATAATAGGCAAGGCTGTGAGTGAACCACCACCTTTGACATGACCCTTCATACATTCGGGCAGGTCGTTCATCTGTTCAGCAATCTCTTGCTGATCGTTGATACGTGCTGCGCGTTCAAGCAATCTTGAGTGAAGGTAGAATACGTCACCTGGATAAGCTTCACGACCAGAAGGACGACGTAAGATCAGTGATACCTCACGATAGGCTACGGCTTGCTTTGATAAGTCATCGTATACCACAAGGGCGTGCATACCACGATCGCGGAAGTACTCACCGATTGCTGCTCCTGCAAATGGGGCATAATACTGCATAGCTGCAGGGTCAGATGCGGTTGCACTTACGATGATAGAGTAGGGAAGAGCACCGCGCTCTTTCAGTGTTTGTACCAATGCAGCTACGGTTGAGGCCTTTTGGCCAATGGCTACATAGATACAATATACAGGATTGCCAGCGTCATAGAAGCTCTTTTGGTTGATAATGGTATCTATGGCGATTGCGGTCTTACCTGTTTGGCGGTCACCAATGATAAGTTCACGCTGTCCACGACCTATAGGAATCATGGAGTCAACAGCCTTTATACCTGTCTGCAATGGCTCTTTCACGGGCTGACGATAAATCACACCAGGAGCCTTGCGGTCCAATGGCATTTCGAAGGCACCCGTAAGATCGATGTCTCCCTTACCATCAATAGGTTGTCCCAATGGGTTAACCACACGTCCGAGGAAGTTGTCGTTCACACGGATAGAAGCAATGCGGTGGGTACGTTTCACCTTGTCCCCTTCCTTGATTCCCTCGGTAGGGCCTAGAAGCACGCAACCCACATTGTCTTCCTCCAAGTTCATGACGATAGCCATCGTGTCATTCTCAAACTCCAACAATTCGCTCGCTTCGGCTTGGCGTAGACCATAGATGCGGGCTACACCATCACCCACAGTCAATACGGTACCGACTTCGTCGAATTGGTTTCCAGAGTTGATGTTCTGCAGTTCCTTCAAGAGGACCTCTGACACTTCACTTGGTTTTATTTTTTCAGACATTATTTTCTTTTTATTGTTTTTTGAGTTCTTTGAGGATAGAGCGTAATTGGAGTTTTACGCTTGCATCCAAACGGTATGTGTCATACTCTAAGACAAATCCTCCAATGATGTTTGGATCAATCTCGGTATTAAACTCTACCGTTCCTTGAGTCTTGTGTTGCACCATCGCCTTTACTTTCTCTTCAGTTTGGGCTGAGATAGGTACGGCGGTGGTGAGAGTTCCACGAATGATATTCTTCTGCTTTCTATAAAGAGTGATATAAGAAGTCGCCATGAATTGCAGGGCATTTTCCCTATCCTCCTTAAGCACGAGAGATAAGAATCGGCTTGTTAGCTCAGATGGTTGTTGTCCACAAGCGGTTTCAAGCAGTTTCTTCTTTTGTGCTTTGGTGAGCATAGGGTTGTCTATCGTAAAGCGCAATTCAGGAACTTGGATGTAGCATTCTGCAAGTGTCTGCATCTCCTTATAGACCTGATCTTCGAGCTTTAGCTCCGTTGCGCTTTTGAGAAGCGCACGTGCGTAGCGAACCGATATCACACCTAAATCCATAAGCTATTAATCTTTATTAGTAGAAGAAACTTCATCCAGCAATTTGTCAATAAGCTCATTCTGCTTGTTGGGATCTGAGAGTTGCTGAAGCAAAATCTTTTCAGCGATCTTTACAGAGAGCTCAGCCACTTGCGTTCTGATTTCGCGCAAGGCGGCTTGCTTCTCGTTTTGTATCTCAGTGCGGGCTTCGGAGATGATGCGTGCACTTTCTTCCTGTGCTTTCTCCTGTGCCTTTTCAACAATGGCATCGCGAGTCTTTGCTGCTTCTTTCAATATAGTAGCTTGATTGTCGCGTGCCTCTTGCAGCATGGCTTCACTTTCTTTCTGGATATTGGCTAGCTTTTCATTGGCGTCTTTTGCCTTCTGCAGACTCTCGTCAATGTATTTCTTGCGATCGTCTACCATCTTCACAATTGAGGGGAAACCCCATTTCAAGAGAATGAGGAACACTATTATGAAGACAAGGGTCATCCAAAATAGCAAACCACTATCAGGGATTAATAAATCCATACTTACTGGTTAAAGTCTATAATACTTGATTGGTTATTACAATACTACTGCCAAAAGGGCAACGATGACTGCCAAGAAGGCAACACCTTCGACAAGAGCTGCTGCTACAATCATTGCAGTACGAAGGTCACCCATCTTTTCGGGTTGACGAGCCATAGAGTCCATAGCTTGACCACCGATACGACCGATACCGATACCTGCACCGATTACGGCAAGACCTGCGCCTAAAGCACCACCCATTTTTGCTAATTCTGTAGATACTGCTGCTGCTAAGATTAATGATGATAACATAGTTTTAATTGTTTTAAGTTATTATTTTTTTGAAAGTTTTATTCTTTAACGTGTGCCATTGAGATGAACACTGCACTCAACATTGTGAATACCATTGCTTGGATGTAACTTACAAGAAGTTCAAGCAACATCATAAAGATGCTCAATGCAACACTGATAACTGACATTCCTGAACCCGCCAAGTTGTTGGTCAGCGCACTGTCTGTGAGATGGAACATGATAAATATCATACCAGCAAACGACAATGCAATGGCATGACCAGCCATCATATTGGCAAAGAGTCGGATAATCAGAGCAAGAGGTTTGGTAAAAATACCAACAAGTTCGATAATTGGCATGAGAGGAATTGGCACCTTGAGCCATGATGGAACGTTGGGCCAAAAGATCTCTTTCCAATATTCACGTGTACCAGTGAGGTTTGTTACAAGGAATGTGCATACACCTAAGAAACATGTACAAGCAATGTTACCAGTCAGGTTACCACCGCCTGGAGGGAATGGGATAATACCCATGATGTTGGCTACGAATATAAAGAAGAAGCATGTGAGCAAGTAGGGAGCGTAACGTGGCGCTTCCTCGCCCAAAGCAGGCTTGATCAAATCGTCGTAGACTGACATGATAAACATGTGCATCAATCCAACAAATCCTTTGGGTGCAGGGTCATCAACTTTGTGACGACGACACCATCTAGCAGGAATCAATACGCATAGCAGCAATATGATGCTATCAATGAAGAGTACGCACGTTGTCTTGGTTATAGAGATATCCAATGGGCGTGTTTCCTTTCCGTTGACTTCCTCGCAGATTTTTCCTGGATTATCGTTCGATTTTGAATCTTTGATGTAGAGTCCGTAAGGGCCAGGTCGATTACCTTTGCTATCTTTCTCTTCTGAGAATTGGCTAGAAGAGAAGACGTGCCATCCCGTAGAACTTTTTACTATCACAGGTAGGTTGATTACAATCGCATGTTCGCCTACGTTAGTGATATGCCATTCATAAGAATCCTTGATATGTCCCCACAGAATCTCTTTCATGTCTATAGTTCGTTTGTCGTTGGATGCCATTGAAGGCATAGCGACAAGAACCAGTAATAACATTAAGAGATATTGTTTGATTGATTTCATATCTATTGTTTCTTATTTAGATTAGATGTAGTTTTTCTATCCGAGAGAAGAATATGCACTCGTAACAGAGGATAAGTAGGTAGAACACAGCAAACATAATGGCAAAGCCTAGTACCATAAACGTGTTCCCTTTTAGTATCAATATACCAACGGTTTCGACGATTAATGCCAAAATCATTTGTATCACTGAACCTGTTAGGTAAAAGCGTGTCAGTACTTGAGGTGAACGTACGGCAATGGCTTTCCAACTTATCTTGTATAGCCAAACACTCAATAACGAATAAACGGCAGTAAATAGCAAGGGATAGATAAGTGAATCGCGTACGATAATTTGGATCGTTGTCAATCCAATCATTGTTAATGCCACCACTATCCATAAACCATATTTGAAAAACTGGTGTGCTGTCTGTGCTATTACTTTAGGATTATCCATAAAGAACTTATGACTGTTGTTCTATACATAGAGATACATTGTTGCGTTTCACTTCAACAAATCCTCCGTGAATCAAAAATTGTTGTTTCCCGTCTTTGGTGGCATATTCTACACGCCCTTCTCCTAAGGTCGAAATGATTGGCGCGTGATCTGTTAGGATTTCGAATTCGCCAACAGTACCTGGCACCAAGACACTTTCTACCTCGCCTTGGAAAACGACTTTTTCTGGACTTACAATTTTCAAATTCAGCATATTGATTATCCTTTAGCTGCGTTAAGAAGTTGCTTTCCTTTCGCAATGGCATCGTCAATGGTTCCGACATTGAGGAATGCTTGCTCTGGAAGATCATCTACCTCACCGTCAAGGATGGCATTAAAACCACGAATGGTTTCTTCGATAGGAACCATAACACCCTTGATGCCAGTAAACTGCTCGGCTACGGTAAATGGCTGAGAGAGGAAACGTTGTACACGACGTGCACGATTCACCACTAAGCGGTCTTCGTCAGATAGCTCGTCCATACCCAGAATGGCAATGATGTCTTGTAGCTCGTTGTAGTGCTGAAGTGTTTCTTTGACACGTTGAGCACAATCATAATGTTCTTTACCAACAATCAATGGGTCAAGGATACGTGATGTACTTTCCAATGGGTCAACCGCAGGATAGATACCAAGCTCGGTAATCTTACGGCTGAGCACGGTGGTAGCGTCGAGGTGTGTAAAGGTGGTTGCAGGAGCAGGGTCGGTCAAGTCGTCGGCTGGTACATAAACAGCTTGTACGGATGTGATAGACCCTTTCTTGGTAGAGGTAATACGCTCTTGCATAGCACCCATCTCACTTGCCAATGTAGGCTGATAACCTACGGCTGACGGCATACGACCTAAAAGTGCAGATACCTCTGAACCGGCTTGCGTAAAACGGAAGATGTTGTCGATGAAGAACATGATGTCGGCAGCTTCACCGTTCTTGCCACCATGATCACGAAACTCCTCTGCTACTGTCAGACCAGACAAAGCTACAGATGCTCTTGCCCCAGGAGGTTCATTCATCTGACCATACACTAGTGTAGCTTGTGATGTTTTCAAAGCTTCTGGATCTACGAGGCTCAAGTCCCACTTGCCCTCTTCCATGGCTTTCTTAAACTTCTCACCATAATTGATAACACCGCTCTCAAGCATATCACGAATCAGATCGTTTCCTTCACGTGTACGCTCGCCGACACCAGCAAATACCGAGTATCCGTTGTGTCCCTTAGCAATGTTGTTGATTAGCTCCATGATGAGCACTGTCTTTCCTACGCCAGCACCGCCAAACAAACCAATCTTTCCACCTTTCATATAAGGCTCCAAGAGGTCAATCACCTTGATACCTGTTGGGAGCATCTCTTTGTGGGTAGATAGGTCTTCAAACTTAGGAGCTTGACGATGGATAGGGTATGCGCCATCCATGTTAAGAGGTTGCATACCATCGATAGGACGTCCAATGACGTTCAACATTCTACCTTTGATTTGTTCACCGGCAGGCATTGTGATAGGGCTGCCCGTTGGGTAAACTTCCAAGTCGCGCTGTAAACCATCGGTGTTGTCCATAGCAACACAACGTACGGTATCTTCACCGATATGCTGACTCACTTCAATGATCAAGTCGTCATTGCCTGGACGCTTTACGCGCAACGCTTCGTTGATTTTAGGCAATATCTTCTCAGCGTCTTGACCTTGGGTGTCAAAGAAAACGTCAATGACTGGTCCAATAATCTGAGAGATATGTCCAATGACTTTTGACATAATATTGTTTTTATTGTAAATAGTAATATTGTTGTTAGATTTATTAGCTCTCAAATGAGGCTATGATTAGATGCTCAACTCGTCCAAGACCTTGATAAGTTTCATATCAAAAGGTTTGTCTGAACGAATAGCTTCTGACAGTGGTACATACACCACTTCGTTGTTTCGAATACCGACCATCACATTGCGTTGACCTTGCATGATGGCTTCTACGGCACCACAACCTGTTCGGCTGGCCAAGATACGATCGCGAGCTGATGGACGACCACCTCTCTGTAGGTGTCCAAGGATAGATACGCGTACATCATAGTCGGGGAATTCCTTGCGTACACGATCTGCATAGTACATAGCTCCGCATTTAGGACTTTCAGAAACGATGACGATACAACTCTTCTTTGACTTACGAATGCCTCGTTCCATGAATCGTGCCAACTGGTCTACGTCAGTAGAGTCTTCTGGAATAATAGCTGCTTCTGCACCACTAGCAATCGCTGAGTTTTGTGCCAAGAATCCGGCATCTCGACCCATTACTTCCACAAAGAAGATGCGCTCATGGCTTTGCGCTGTGTCACGGATACGGTCAACACATTCTACGATGGTGTTCATCGTGGTGTCATAGCCGATGGTACTATCTGTGCCATAAAGGTCGTTGTCAATAGTACCAGGAAGGCCAATGCAACATAGGTCGTATTCACGCGCAAAGTGCATTGCACCGGTAAGTGAACCATTACCACCGATGACTACTAAGGCATCAATTCCTTCTTTCTTAAGATTTTGGTAGGCTTTCTCTTGACCTTCTTTGGTCATAAAGGTCTTTGATCGCGCTGTTTTGAGGATTGTACCACCCATTCCGATAATACCACTTACGTTCTCTGTCGTAAATGATTTGATATCATCGGCAACCAATCCGTCGTATCCACGATAAATCGCTTTGATATTGAAGCCATTATAGATGCCTGCACGAGTCACGGCGCGTATTGCTGCGTTCATGCCGGGGGCGTCACCGCCAGATGTTAGAATGCCAATAGTTTTAATCTGAGCCATATTATTTGGTATTTAATTTCTTGTTTCACTTCACGTGCAAAAGTAACAAATAATATTGTGCCTGCAAAAATTAAAACTCGAATTTATTAGTTTTTTAAAACTATAAAAACACTCTTTAACCATTCATATTTTTACTATTTATGAACGATTCTTGCCTAAGAATTGGCGAATATTAAAATATAATTCTTCTTGCAATCTGAAAAGAGACCAAGAAAATAGTATAGGAAGATAACCTAGTTTGAAATAATACTTACGATTTATAAGTCGACGCTCAATGCTTTCCCAAGTAGCGCGCATGATATTGAGCCCCTGCTCGCAGTCAGACGGAGTGAGGTCTTTGCGGTGTTGGTAATAGAAATAATAAAGTCCGACAAGGTTTAGCCAACGCTGATTCTCATACAGGGCTATGATGGATGGTTCACATTGCATTGCAAGTAGCTGTCTCTTCATGCTTTGGTTGGCTAGTAGGTAGTCGAAGCGGCGGATATTGATCTGATGCGTTACTGACGAGTTGTGTTGTCGATAGAAGTATTTCCCCTCGCAACATCTAACTTCGTGCGAATTGATAAAGTGGAGCCTTGTGGTGTTGTCGTCACTGTATGCGTGCGTGGCGGTATCATAAGGATATCGCATGTGAATATCTCGTTTGACACCATATACCCCATGAATCTTCCATGTGAGACTATCCTTGAAGGCTTGTTTGCCTGTTGCCACATATTGTCTATCCATAGGATAACTGGTTTGCTGTCCATTTGGATATATATTAATAAGGTGAAACAGCACACAATCGGTTGTGGGATGCTCACTAAAAGCATCATTCATCTGCATCAATGCATCGTGGCTAAGCCAATCGTCGCTATCTAGAAAGCAGATGTATCTTCCCTGCGATATGCTTAGCGCCTTGTTTCGAGCTACAGCTTGTCCTTGGTTAGGGGTTGATGCTATTACCTTGATGCGTGGATCGCGAGTGGCATAATACCTTAGGATATCAAGCGAATGGTCAGTAGACGCATCGTCAACAGCAATCACTTCAAAGTCGGTGAATGATTGATGAAGCAACGAGTCTAAGCAGGTCTTCAGATACTGCTCTGCGTTGTATACGGCAATAAGAATGCTGAATGTTGTCATTGCTGATTTGTGTGACCAAAGATGCGACCAAACTTGCTTTGTAATTTCTCGACAAACTCCACTTTAGACCGCAATATGTAAACCGAATAGATTGTGCTAAGTATGAAAAGCACCAATCCGCTTGTCCAATAAATCCATTGATTGGTAAGAACGGTCGAAAGATAAGTGAGCAAGCCTATGCCTATCTGTACCAAGGCATACTTATATAAAACAGGTGAAGGGCTATAATTGAAATGCCATCTCGCATAGATGAAGGTGATGACGAGATCAATGAATGAGGCACTGGTGATGGCAATGCCGGCTCCGGTCAGTCCCCATCTGCTAAAACATAACACCACGGCTATGACGATGATTATGGAGTAGATGCCTTCTAATAAAAGGTATGAACGCGAATCGCCTTTGGCAAGCGGAATATACTGCACGGGCAACTTGATAGCTCTAAAGTACATAGCAATGATAATGATGCGCATCATTCCTAATGCGGGCGCAAACTTGCCCGTGTATAATAGTGGTAGCAGGATGGGGAGAAACACCGAGAACGCTACCAGCAAGGGAGCTACTACGAGCAACATCACCTCTATCTGACGATTGACCGTTTGTACAAAAGTGAAATGCCGATTACACACACCTGATAGTCGTGGAAAATAATCGGTTTCCATCGCGGAGAACACCATGCTGACATAGGTCATGGTCATCATATATCCTGCACTGAACAACCCCACCATGTCAATAGATGTGGCATTGTTAAGGAAACTTCGTATCAAGAAGTCGGAGCCCGATCCCATTACTCCGGCTACAACAAACGCAATTCCAAGTTTGATCATTGCTGTTCCACGTTTGAGAATCTGTCGGGATGTAGAGATCTTAAACGGATAGAGCTTGAAAGAGTAGGCAACAGTGATGAGCATCTGTACAAAGGCTGTAAGAACCAATGAAGGTACAATAGCTTTGGCTGAAAAGTAATAGTAGAGTGGAACGGAGATAAACAGCGCTGCCACCACATTATATATAGATATCTTGGCCAATGCACGTAGCTTTCTTACGCCTTTAAGAATAGCGAGCTCGCCACCGGAGATGGCAGTAAGAGCTACCATGGGTGAAAGAAGGATAAAGTGAAGCGTATGTCCGTTCCACGAAAACGTAAATCGGCTAAGCCACGGACTCAAGAATACGCATAGTAGCAGACCGATTAGTGCTGTCAACACGCTCCATGATCTTACCAAAAGGATATCTTGCTCCAACTGTGCGGTGTCGTTCTTGTCGTACGACTCGGATATATTCTTTACACCACTCATCGAAATCCCGAAGTTGGTGGAATCGCTAACAAGCTTGATGGACGAATTGAATAGCGAAATGAGCCCCATACCATATGGCCCAAGGATAATGGCAACCAACTTGTTACGCACTATCCCTACCAGAATGTTGAGCGCTTGCACGCCACCGAAAAGGCTCGTATATTTTAGAATATCAGTGTAACTGACCGACTTTCCCGCTTTTTTCATCAATTAATAAACGTAGGTTAAAACTTTTTATTATTTTTGCAAATGAATTTATGCCGAAATTAAGTGTCATTGTGCCCGTTTATCGAGTGGAGAATAGCCTTAGGGCATGCGTGGAAAGCATTCTTTCACAAGATTACACCGACATCGAAGTGTTGCTTGTCGATGATGGGAGTGATGACGATTGTGGCGTTATTTGTGACTGTATAGCTGCTGAAGATGCACGTGTGAGGGTGTTTCATCAGCCCAATCAAGGACTGAGTGGAGCGCGAAACACGGGAATGGAACATGCCCAAGGGATGTATGTCACCTTTGTCGACTCTGATGATGTAATAGATCCGAGTATCTTTGGGCAGCTTATGAAGCGATTGGAAGAACATCCCGAGTATGATATCCTCGAATATTCGGTCATTGTGGCTGAGGGCGCTGTAGATGAGCATCGGCTTGATTTGCCTGAAAAGGTATATACCTCGGTAGACGATTATTGGCTAGAAGGCGGTGCGTATACGCATACCTACGCTTGGAACAAGCTATATCGCATAGAACTGTTTCGAGATGTGCGCTTCCCTGTAGGGAAGGTCTTTGAGGATGCTTACACCTTGCCGCAATTGCTAAAGCACGCACGGGTGGTAGCAACTACTTCTATCGGCTATTATCATTATCGGTCTAACGCAGCCGGAATAACGCAAACAGCTACGGGCACAGAGATGAAGCAGCTCTTACAGGCTCACCTTATATATATAAAGGAAGGACATGCGCTGTCAGCCCACTATTATGCGGCGGTGCTGAATATACAACTTGTGGTCAATGAGCTCACGCATGAAGCCCCTGAGCTGCCCAAGATGAATTTCCATGGAACGTGGAAGCTTGAATTGTTACAACTAATAGGAATGAAAGGATTATGCAAACTGAACCGATTTATTCACAGAATATGGGAACGCAACCATTGATTAGCTTTATAATCACGGCTTACAATCTCCCTACTTATCTACTTAAGGAATGTCTAGATAGCATCTTCAGACTCACCTTGACAGAGCAAGAG
>CAVHUZ010000070.1:3820-12838 GCA_963639545.1 Bacteroidaceae bacterium | reverse complement strand
ACCTTTACTTTTGTGTCGCCAACCCAACCAGTAAAGCTTGCGTCACCAGTAGCAACAATCTCACCACCGGTCTGATTGAGTGTACCACCACGCATCAGGACACCGCAGCCACCTAGGGCTACAATCTTACCACCGCTGATATTCAGCGTACCCTCTTGTGGATGGTATACGCCACAAGCAGCATAGCCGCTAGTCTTGATATTACCAATCATGGTTCCACCAGTGATGTTGATGGTTGTTCCGCCAAGCTTTGTATCAGCAATATAGATACCATTACCTGCAACTACGGCGTTATCATTTGCTTCCAGCACACCACCGTTGATATTGGCTGTAGCGCCTTTACCTTGAGCGGTTACCGTAAACTCTTGTGACTCTAGATATCCGCCATTAACGGTTACGGTAGAGTTTATCGTGGTGGCGCCGGTTTTATCACCAACCGCTTGCAACAAATTATTTTTTCCTTTAGTGATATACTTTCCGCTGCTAATAGTAATCGAGCTACCTGCAGATGCGGTCATACTGGTAGTTAAAGTTAGGGAACCTGCAGTGTAGGTCACGGCATAATTGTCATCTACAGAAGGAGCAGCGGTAGCCGTTTGGTCTTCAAACACGACGTTTGCACCATTGGTAACGGAAAGAGCGTAAAGGGTAACATCCTGACCATTGAGGTCAAAGGTAAGATCCTTATTCACTGAATACGATTTGCTAGCCTCAGTGACATCATCTAGGAACGTCACCGTCTGACCTGCCGTAGCATTTTGCACAGCCTCACTAAGGGTGGTGTATTCTGTTTCACCCACCTTTACAACGTACGTTGCAATACTTTGGGCATACGTCCCCCCCACTCCACCGAGCGATAGGAGCAGACATACAGAAGCCCTTGAAATGTAAGTCTTTATCATAACTTGCGTTGTTTGTCGCTTGCCCCTCTATACGACGATTTTATAACAATGTAGTCTACACTTTCCTCTCATAACCGAAATGCGAAGGAGCTTTACGTTGCTCACCCGAGATCTGAATCCTTCTGCCAATCCTTTCTTCGTAAATGAAAGCCGCAAGAACAATCTCCAACAACGTAGTCTGTATGCTTTGGTTCATTAACAGATATGTAGCACCATGCATTTAGTCTATTATAGAAGACCTAAACACACTACTACATTTAATGACCAAGAGCATAATCAAACATCATATAGGAAACGTTCACCCGACGTTATATTGACTTTGAATGGATAGGTTTTAGAACCAAACCTTCAAAACAAGCGCTGTAAACGCCTTTCTGTTAAAAGAGGGCTCTATGTAACGTTCAGACCTCGCGGCCTATACCATTCCATAGAATAGCCGATGCAAATGTATAAAAAAAAAAAAAAAAACGGCAAAGAAACCTTCAATTTATTTTTCCTTTTTGACTAAAAACACGTTTTTAATCGACCAAATGCAAACAAAAAAGCTCCATCTTGCAGCATCTGAAACTGCAGGATGGAGCCTTAATATCGATTTTCAGCTTACGTTAGAGCGTTGCTGTGGCTTGTACTAACCATTCATAAACGAAGCTACATACACCGAAGCCAAGCACACCGAGGGTGCAAAGGGCAAGTGCGAGACGGGTGAAGTGGTCCGTTGAGAAGGTTGGAAGTGGCGTTTCGGTCTTGTTAATGTACATGCACTTCACAATCTTCAGATAGTAGTAAAGGCTTGGTACAGTGTTAAGCAAGGCGATAAATACCACTGCGTAGGCTACGTTGCTTGCACCTTTGGCTGCTGCCATGAAGACAAAGAACTTACAGAACATTCCAGCAAAGGGAGGAATACCTGCAAGAGAGAACAGCGCTAAGGTAAGCAAGAAGGAGAGCTTAGGGTTGGTCTGATATAGACCGTCATAGCAACTCATATCTGTTGTACCTTTACCGCGTGTCTCTACCACGTTGATGATGGTGAACACGGCCATGTTGGCTGCAACATAGATGAGCACGTAATACATCAATGCGGTCAAGCCCATAGCGCTATTGCCAATGGCTGCTAGCATGATATAACCGGCTTGAGAGATTGAACTGAATGCCATGAATCGCTTGAGCTCTGACTGGCGCAACGCAAAGAGGTTGGCGATAGTGATGGTCAGAACCACTACCACGTAGAGCAAAGGCTCCCAGTAAGCTACCATAGGTGCAAAGACTTTCATCAAGATGGTCATCAAGGCAAATGCTGCTGCACCCTTAGACACTACGCTCAGGTAACCGGTAACTGCGGTTGGAGCTCCTTGATAAGTGTCGGCGGTCCAGAAATGGAATGGAACCAGAGAAATCTTGAAGCCGAGACCGCTGAAGAAGAATACCATTCCCATCACTGCTAGTGGACTAGCGGTGAGCTTTGCCACTACATCATCAAAGTACAATGTACCGGTAGCGCCATAAAGGAACGAGATACCATAAAGCATCACACCACTAGAGAAGGTTGCTGTAAGGATAAACTTAGCTGCACCTTCAGCTGAATTCTTCTTATATTGATCAAAGGCTACAAGGCATGCCATTGGCACGGATGCCATCTCTAATCCAAGGAAGAACATCAAGAAATGTCCACTTGAGATCATCATATACATACCCAAGAGGGTTGAGATGACTAACTCGTAGAACTCGCCTTCCTTCTGAAGCACATCCTCACGCTCAATCCATGACTGTGCCATGATTACAACGATGAATGCACCTGCTGTAAGAATCACTTTCATTACCTGCGCTGCTGCCGATGCGTTGTAAAGTCCGGCAAAGGCGGTGGCTGGTTGAGCGGTAAAGCATACTGCAATCTGTGCTACCAACAGAACACCTGTCAGCAGACTCAATACAGTGTGTTTCTTCTCACCTGTCATTATAAGATCGGCGAGGAATACTATTACCAAAGCGGCCATCAAACCGGCTTCGGGTATCATATTAAAAAACTGACTATAATCCATTTTCTACTGATAGATATTAAAGGGTTGGAATTACACTAAGGATGGGACCAACGGCGTCTGTAATGACGTGACTTGCCCAAATAGGGAAGCTACCAAGGCCAGCGACACAGAAGATGAGGCAGCATACTGCAAAGCGCTCGTCCCATGTAGCATCGGTGAGTTCTTCGAAGTGAGGATTCTTAACCTTTTCAAAAAGGATGAAGCCCACGGTACGAAGAATGTACACTGCGGTCACAACGATAGAGGTGATTGCGATGATGGTACAACAACGATGAAACGTGTCTGCGTTCTCAAAAGAACCATTGAAGATGGTCATCTCTGCAATGAATCCGGAGAAGCCTGGCAAACCTAAGTTAGCAAGACCTGCAATCACATAACCAACAGAGAGGAATGGCATTATCTTCATCAAACCACCAAGCTCGCGGATATCACGTGTATGGGTACGGCCGTAGATCATACCGATAAGGGCGAAGAACAAGGCTGTCATCAAACCGTGTGAGAGCATCTGCAGGATGGCACCTGTGCAAGAGACCTTGGTCATCATAAGCAATGCGAACAATACGAGACCGCAGTGAGACACTGATGAGTAAGCATTGATAAACTTCAAGTCGGTCTGTACGCAAGCTGAGAAAGCACCATACACTACAGAGATTGTAGTAAGGATCAAGAACACCCAAGCAAGGTCATGGGCTGCTTGTGGCAAAAGGAACATAGCGATACGGAAGCAACCGTAACCACCAAGTTTCATAAGCACACCGGCATGAAGCATTGACACTGATGTTGGTGCACAACCATGACCGATAGGTGACCAAGTGTGGAATGGGAACAACGCGCCAAGCACACCGAAACCGATGAACACGAATGGGAACAAAACGTTCTGTACGTGTCCTGGGATGTGATTGTTATGCGCAATCTCCAGAATACTCATCGTTGTGCCGCCATTGAAGAAGTAGATACCTACCAAACCAAGGATGATCAGAGCCGAACCGCCCATCAGCATCAAGGTAAGTTTCATGGCTGCATATTCCTTGCGACCTGATCCCCAATATCCAATCAATAGGTACATTGGGATAAGAGCAACCTCATAGAACATAAACATGGTGAAGAGGTCAATAGAGATGAAGAAGCCATAAACACCAGTAGACAACAAGGTGAACCACATAAAGAACTCTTTCGTAAGTGGTTTAAGCTTCCATGAGGCAAATGTACCAGTAAAGACGATAATGCTAGAAAGGAGTAGCATCACCACCGAGATTCCATCCACACCTACTTCATAATTGATATGCAGCGAGGGGAACCATGTTGTGCTAGCATGGAGAAGCATTTCCTCCGTGTTGCCAGCTGCTCGCGCGCCAATGAAGTGAAAGGTAAGCCATATTGACATTGCCAAAAGACAAGACGAACCTGTAACCATCACACCGCGCACCTGATTGACATTGCGAGCTATCCAAAGGCCGAGCAACATCAACGCAGGGATTAATACGAATAAACTTAATATATTCATCTTTTAATTATAAGCAAAGTAATAATAATGTTAAAGCTACCGTGCCAGTGAGGAACCACAAAGCGTATTGGCGTACGTCACCACTCTGCCATGGGCGAATGGTTTCGCCAGCTTCGTTTGCTCCCCATGCGGTGAAATCAATAAGGCCGTTGATGATGTGCTCGTCAATCCACTGAACTGGCTTGCTTACAAAACGGAACAAGATTTTATGGGTTACAAACTGATAAACCTCATCCATATAGAAGCGCTTATACGCCCAACGATGGAGACGGGGGAACGCTGCATAAAGTTTGTCTGCGATTGGTTGCTTCTCACCTTTATATATATAGGTAGCCAAAGCTATAGAGAGAATAGCTATCACAGTAGACGTTGCAGCAATCTGAACGTTGAAATGAACGGTGTACTGAGTACCGGCTGCGCTCACAATGGAACCGAAACTTGCCCAATCCCAATTCAAGAAACCACCAAGAGTAGTAAAGATACCTACTCCGACAGTAACTACGCTCAAGAAGATGAGTGGGAAGGTCATGGTAGCAGGAGCCTCATGAGGAGTATGCTCTGCATGCAATTCCTTGTTCTCTGTACCCCAAAAGATGCCGTAATACAAACGGAACATATAGAAGGCGGTCATTGCTGCCACACCAGTCATCCACCATCCACACAAAGGTGAATACTCGAAACAAGCTGTAATGATCTCGTCCTTTGAGCTAAAGCCTGAGAAGAATGGAATACCGGCAATGGCAAGACAAGAGATCAGGAATGTTGCGTGAGTGATAGGCATATACTTGCGTAAGCCACCCATGGTTGACATCTCGTTAGAATGTACGGCATGGATGATACAACCAGCACCAAGGAAGAGGCAAGCCTTGAACATTGCATGTGTGAAGAGGTGGAACATAGATGCCATGTAACCCAACTGTGCATGGTTGTCAAGTGCTTCACCGCCATGACCAGGCAAGCAAACACCAAGTGAAACCATCATAAAGGCAATCTGAGAAATGGTTGAGAATGCCAAGACACGCTTGATATCGCTTTGTGCGCAAGCTACGGCTGCAGCATAGAATGCAGTAAATGCACCAACTACTACAACCACCTCAAGGGCGTTAGGAGCATATTCAATCCAAATTGGGAACAAGCGAGCAATCTGAACCACACCAGCTACGACCATGGTAGCAGCATGAATCAACGCTGAAACAGGTGTTGGACCTTCCATAGCATCTGGCAACCAGATGTGCAATGGGAACATAGCCGACTTACCTGCACCACCGATGAACATCAACACAAGGGCTGTAGGCAGGATCATACCACCTGCAGCAAGAGCACGGGCGGTGTTAACAACAGTAAATTGTTCTGCACCTGTACCATAAACGATGTCCGTTCCAGTGAAAGAGAAGTTGTAACTTCCTGTGTAGTATCCAAAGATAAGGATACCGATAAGGAAGAACATATCTGCAAAACGGGTTACGATAAACGCTTTCTTAGATGCATGTACAGCAGCCTTCAGTGTATAATAGAAACCGATGAGCAAGTAAGAACTTACACCCACAAGCTCCCAAAACATATACATCTGGAAGATATTGGTAGCGAGCACCAGCCCAAGCATAGACATGGTAAAAAGAGAAAGGAAGGCATAATAACGCTGGAAGCCTTTCTCACCATGCATATAACCGAACGAATAGATGTGCACCATCAAGCTAACCGTAGAGATTACGATAAGCATCATCACCGAAATAGGATCCAACAAGATACCAAGATCAAAGTGAAGATTACCCAATGGCAACCAAGTAACGTTATAAGGTACATAGGTTGCGAAGGTACCGTCAGCAAGACGAGGTGCGGTGAAGTATTGGTACGCTGTGATGTAGCTGAGGATAGTAACCAAGCCCAAAGAGCAAGTGCCTATCAGTCCAGCTGTTTTCTTCGACCAAGCATACTTGTTTCCCGCAAAGTCGGGAAGGCCGATGACCAAGAAACTAATCAGCGGCAAGAGAAGTATCAATAATGAATATGAAAATTCCATAACTCTTTAATATTTCATGTTTTCAATACTGTTCACTTGATCACTGTGGAAATGACGGTAAACATTGATGATTATCGCTAAAGCGACAGCACTCTCTGCAGCGCTGACACCGATAGAGAACAGCGTCATGAAGAAGCCTTCGTTGCCTCCACCGGGGAAGAGCAAACGATTGAATGCAGCGAAGTTGAGGTCGACAGCATTGAGCACAAGCTCGATAGAGATCAACATAGCTACAAGGTTACGACGAGTGACGAAGCCAAAGACGCCGATAAAAAACAATAATCCACTAAGGATAAAGAAATATTCTACTGGTATCATTTGTAGTCCTCCTTATTTTTGTTGTTCAATATAACCAAGCCACCAATGATACAAGCCAATAAGAACACAGAGATGAACTCGAATGGGAGTACGTATCCGTACTTATCGGCAGACATCAGCTGCTGACCAAACTCTTTTACGGGCAACTCTTTTTCCAAATCGCCTGACACCAATGCGGTAACAAAGTGATTCTTCAGAAGCACAACGACAACCGTAGCAAAGCCAACCAATGAAATCAATGCAGCAACGATGGTCTTCTTACCAAGCCATCGCTCAGAGAGACCTTGCAAGGTACGCTTAGAAACCAACTGTATGGCAAAGATATACATCATTGTGATACCACCAGCATATATACTAATCTGTGCAGCACCAAGGTAGGTGTAGTCGAGCACAAAGTAAAGGCCAGCCACACCAAATAGTACTACTAGCAGCCCGGTAGCAGCTCGCATGATGCGCTTTGTGGACACACAAAACACTGCAGAGGCTAAAATAACCAAGGCTAATATAAAAAACATTACTAATCTTGCCATTGTACTTATTTAGTTTTCGTATTAAACGTTCCTACTTGCCAATCAGCACCACCATCAATAATGTTTGGCAGACTACCGCCCTTATACACCTCTTTGTCTAGGTGCAATACCAACTGACCGCGATCGAACACCGAATTCTCAAAGTCATTGGTAAACTCGATAGCGTCGAAGTTACAAGCATTGACACAAAGTTCACAGAACATGCAATCGCCTAAGTCATATTGATAATCGATGAGATGACGTTTCTTCTTTCCTGTTTCAGGATCAGTGACCATCTCCTTAGCGATCTTGATTGTACCATTAGGACAAACATTCTCGCACATGGTACATGCCACACATTTGTAAGATCCATCCTCATTGCGCTTGAAAGTCAAACGACCGCGATGACGCTTGGAAACATGCAGTGTGGTTTTGCGATTCTCAGGATATTGCTCAGTGCTCTTCGGTGTGAAGTATTCCTTCATGGTAACCTTCAGACCGGTAGCAAGCGTCTTAAGAGCAGACCCTACCTCGCCAAAATATGTTTCTTTTTTATCTTCCATTTTATATTACATTCTTTTATAGGACCACTTTGAAAGCTACACATACTGCAGCCAACACCAAAGTAAGAAGGCTCAATGGCATAAGATACTTCCACTCCAACTTCAAGATTTGATCGATACGAAGGCGAGGGAATGTCCAACGCACCCACATCAATACAAATACGAGGAAGAATGTCTTACCAAAGAACCATACCACACCAGGGATAAGATTCATCAAGTTATCGAAACCTTCGATGCCAACGTTGATTGGAGCCCAACCGCCCAAGAACACTGCGCTAGCAAGTCCTGAGATTACAAAGAGGTTCAGATACTCTGCCAAGTAATAGAAACCGAAACCCATACCACTATACTCAGTGTGATAACCAGCGGTCAACTCGCTCTCAGCCTCAGCCAAGTCGAACGGACCACGATTGGCCTCTGCATTACCAGCTATCAAGAAGACGATGAAAGCGATGATTGCAGGGATATGACCTTGGATGATCAACCATTTCCAAGGACCCGTCTGTGCCTCAACGATACCGCTAATCTGCATAGTGCCAAGGAATACCACTGCTATAATCAAGCAAAGGCCTAACGACATTTCATAAGAGATCAGCTGCACAGCGCTACGCATAGCACTCACTACAGAGTACTTGTTGTTAGATGCCCAACCAGCAAGGAAGATTCCTAGCACGCCGATTGACGAGATAGCGGTCATCATGAACAAGCCCACATTGAAGTCGAGCACGGTCATTCCTTTGTTCCAAGGTAGGAACGAGAATGTACCAACTGAAGCAATCATTACGAGGAAAGGTGCTAGACAATAGAGGAGCTTATCAGCCTTATCCACAAAGAAGATTTCTTTGATAAGCATCTTTACCACGTCGGCGAATACCTGGAAGATACCCCAAGGACCTACACGCATAGGGCCAAGACGGCACTGGAAGTAGGCACACACCTTACGTTCCATGAATATCAAAACGATACAAATGAGCGCATACGCTACAAGCACTACCACGCCTACGAGCACACACTCGATCAGGATGGACAAGAAATCGCCTAAGCCTAGCGTCTGACGCAATAGAGCGTCAATCCATTTTGTTACAATACTAAAATCGAACATATCTGTAATATCTTTTTATCTTATTATTTTAGTATTTATCGATCCAAGTCAGGAATAACAA
>CAVHUZ010000070.1:0-3805 GCA_963639545.1 Bacteroidaceae bacterium | reverse complement strand
CAGCGACCAAGTCGGCAATCTTCTGTCCCTTTAGCATCTTATCGAATGCACCTGTAAGAGTAAGACCCATTGGACGCATCTTCAAACGATAAGGACTCTTATCACCGCGACTGTCTAGATAAACACCAAACTCGCCTGCTCCACCCTCAACAGAGAAGAACCATTGTCCTTCTGGAACCTTGATGATAGGCTTCTGCTTTACGTAGAAGTCGCCTTCAGGAATATTGTCAATCAGTTGTTCAATGATATCAAGACTCTGATACATCTCTTGGATATGAACATAGTAGCGATCCATTGCGTCGCCATTGGTCAGCGTGATGTCGTTCCATTTCACCTGACTATACATATCATAAGGATGGTTCTTACGCACATCATTGTGCCAACCCGCTGCACGTCCTGCTGGACCTGTCACTGCATAGTTGATACAATCCTCTTTGCCCATATAGCCTACGCCTTCAAAACGCTTATGCGTGATGACGTTATCACCAAAGACATCAAGATATTCTTGAATCATCGGACGCAGATACTTGCACAAAGCTTTGGTGTTGGCAACGAAGTTAGGATCAATGTCTGCCTGGCATCCACCTATTCTATAATAGTTCTGAATCAAACGACCACCTGTGGTCTCTTCCATCACGTTAAGAATGTGCTCGCGGTCACGCATGCAATAGAGGAATGCGGTCAAGGCACCAAGGTCCTGCGCAGCTGTTCCTAGATAGAGCAAGTGATTGTTCAGACGCTGCAGCTCATCCATAATGGTACGGATGTAACGGATACGATCGGTCAGTTCCACACCGAGACCTTCTTCGATTACACCTACCAAGGCGTGACGATGCATCATCGCACATAGGTAATTGAGACGATCGGTCAATGCCAATGTCTGTGGGTAAGTCATTCCCTCACACATCTTTTCTATACCGCGGTGGATATATCCTAGGTGTGGGTAAACATGATTGACGGTCTCGTCATTGAGTACTGTCTGTAAACGCAGCACACCGTGCATACTTGGGTGGTTAGGACCGAAGTTGACTACATAATCGTCCTCATCGAAAAGACGATGCTTGGTTGCCACGAGATTACCATGTGAATCGATGTTCCACTCTGTGGTAAAATCTGATTCAGGTTCGTCCGTTACCGAGAATGGATTAGCCTCTGGACTCATGTCAAAGTCCTTACGCAATGGGTATCCCTTAAAGTCGGTGCGCATGAACAGACGACGCATATCGGGATGACCGAGAAACTTAATTCCGAGGAAGTCGAACACCTCGCGCTCCAACAGATTGGCTGCATTCCACAGACTCAATACGGAAGGGATAACATAGCTATCCTCCATCTGCTTGGCGATGACACGTGTAGAGCAACGCTCATGTGTCTCTGTATTCTCAAGGATATATATACATCCTAGACCTTCTTCACCAAAATCCTCACCAATAATGGTAACAAGGTAATCGAAATGTTTCTCGTTCTTCAACTTCTTCATCTCTGATGAGAAGTTATCGAAAGTGAGTTCAATATTATTTAATTTCATATTCTATACCTTATTATATTATTCGTCCAAACCTTTCTTAGGATCGAAGTCGGCAGGGACGTCGGTTACAATGATAGGTTCTTTCTTTCCCAATTTCTCTTTAAAGGCTAGATTCTCGTTGCTCAAGCCACGCAAGCCACCTTTAGCCATAGATGCCTCGCGTTCTTCTGCGGTCATCTTGTGGTTAGCTCCACCAAAGAATTTCTCTACCTTTACCTTACGTTGCAACTGCATCATACCGTAAAGGATTGCTTCTGGGCGTGGAGGGCAACCAGGGATATAAACATCTACGGGCACGAGCTCATCGATGCCTCTCACTACGTTATAGCTCTTCTTGAATGGACCACCTGAGATGGTGCATCCACCGACAGCTACTACATACTTAGGTTCAGCAATCTCATCGTACAAGCGCTTGAACACAGGTGCCATCTTATTGGTAATGGTTCCGGCGCACATAATCAAATCGGCTTGGCGAGGAGAGTTACGTGTCACCTCAAATCCGAAGCGCGAGAAGTCGTAACGTGCACAACCCACGGCCATAAATTCGATACCGCAACATGATGTACCGAAGGTCAGTGACCATAGAGAGTTGCTTCGTCCCCAGTTGATGGCTTGATCCAGCGATCCTACCACGACGTTGGTTCCACCTTCATTGAGTTGTTGTGCTAGCTGCTCGAGCGTGTCGTTATCCTTAAACTCTTCGTAAGGAATCGACTTGATCTTAGGTTTTCTTATTTCCATTCCAATGCTCCTTTCCGCCAAGCATAAGCAAGGCCAAATACCAACACTAACATAAAGAATCCGATAGAGAACAACATTGCACCTCCGTTGTCCTTTGCAAGATCACCAAAGACAGTAGCCCATGGATAAAGGAACGCCGTCTCTACGTCAAACATCAAGAACAGGATAGCAAATAGGTAATATCCCACATGCATAGGCATCCATGAATCGCCTCGCGTTGGAATACCACACTCAAAGGGTTCTCCTTTTACCGGATTGTAGCTTCTCGGACCAATCAGTTTAGCCACGACGTAAGCGCCGAGCACTAAAACAGAAGCCGTCAGCAAAACGGTTATTAAAAGTGTGAAAATCATAAATGTTTATATAGCTATAAGTTATTATCTCATACCAACGGGATACACACCACGTGCGCCCATTTGTATAGTTGTTTTAAAACGTTTGCAAAGTTAATAATAATTTCACAACGTCCCAAGTGTTTTAATAAAAATATGTCTACTTTTGCAAACTCCATATTGCAACTGCGAAGAGTCTTCCGATGGGCTTATACAATCGTTTCTTGCAACGCATAGCCATCGTTCTAGATTTGCTTTCTACCTTATCTTAGTAGAGCTGTCTCTGATATATCTTAAAACAATCTGCACATTTAAGCAAATTGGTGTGACGTCTAAGGGAAGTCACAGAGTGACTTTTTGCATGAGGTCTGAAAATCTTTTCACCAATTTTGGTTCTATTTTGGCCATCAGGAATTTTCTTATATTTTCATAGATTACGGTTGCCAATACTGCCACAGCTACCCACATGGGAAGCACGCTCCAACAGATATATGCATTGGAAACGCTTTCTATTTCATCCGAAAACACAACCCAAACAAAATCACTAAACAAATATAAGGGGAAACAATAGTAGGCCATCTTGTTGATGAGGTTGTTACGAAAGTCTAATCGTATGAACCAAGAGAAAACGAGGATACTCTGCAAGACAATAAATACACTGCTATCGAAGGCAAAACGACCAACGATATTATGAGCGAACATCGTCAAAGCGCTATTTCCTAAGAAAACAATAGTAACAAGAGCCAGCAACTTCAACATTCGATGTCTACAAAGATTCTTGGGTATTCCATAAAGCCGTAAGTATCTGCCAATAAGATATACTATTGTCATATTTATAATTCCTTTGCCAGCATCATTCTCTATGCTTAAAAACAATACGGTGGGAGAAACAACAAAGAACACACATCCTACTAGAATCAAATACTTCAAATGTCTCTTTTGCATACTCTCTATTCCTTTGTTTAGATACGGAGAAATAAACAAAAGAATAATATAGCAAGTTATGAACCATTTGTATTTAGTCAGTATAGGAAACAATGAATGAATGATCAGTTTGCCATCTAAAATCGTACTGTCTACAAAACAAGTCATGAAGAGCATCGGTATGGTGTAGGTCAGCGTCATAGACCATAGATGAACCAATTTTTCTACCTTAAAGTGCACCCCATAGTAACCTGTAATCAGTACAAACAGGTTAGGACCG
>CAVHUZ010000069.1:0-12922 GCA_963639545.1 Bacteroidaceae bacterium | reverse complement strand
CACTTCACCCGTTTTGTTACAAAACAAACAGGCAAGTCTCCAACAGAGTTAAGACTAAAACAGAAACAAGGGAATAAATAAAGATTTGCATATAGAAACATTGGTATTCCGTCCTTCCTCAGTTGCATAGCCCGCTATGCTCCTTCAGAAAGGAAGTAAAACCTGCTGACTAAAATTCAAAAATCCATCAAAGATAATTTTTAGAACCCGCCATAAATGTTGTAACTTTGTAGCATGATTCAAAAATACCTATCTCTATATATTATAGTTCTCCTTGCGTTGATATCAAAGCCTATGGCGGCGGCGTTTTACCCATCAACAGTGGCAAAGCCTTACCCTGGTGGAAAAACTTATCTCTTCCGACTTTGGTTAATAGATAAACAAGGAACAAACTATTCCTTACAACATCCAGAAAAGTTTTTATCGCATCGATCCTTGCAACGTCGTGTACGTCAGGGTATTCAGGTTGACTCTACTGATCTCCCTGTGTCGGCAGTTTATACGCATGCAGTGGAACAGCGCGGATTTCAAGTAGTGTGTAAAAGTAAATGGAACAATACCATTTTAGTAAGAAGTAAACAGAAGGAGGCTTTAACATTCTTGCAACATCTCCCCTTTGTGAGCAGCGCTAAAATGGTTTGGGCTTCACCCGATTCAATTAGAAGAGGTGTGAAACGTGATGATGTGCGTTCTGATTTGATGATTGTGGACGACTCTCCTGAAAGTTATTATGGTACCACTTTCCAACAAATCAATACTGTTAATGGTATTACCTTGCATCAATATGGATTTAAGGGTAAAGGCATGCAGATTGCAGTGCTTGACGCTGGATATATGAACGTGGACAAGATTCCTGCTTTTTCTAATATACATATCAATGGGATACGAAACTTTGTACCCGATCAGCCCGATAACGTATATGAATATATGGATCATGGAACGAAGACGTTGTCGGTTATGGCATTGAATCAACCAAAGTCTTTCGTCGGTGCAGCTCCTGACGCATCCTATTGGCTGATTCGTACGGAAGATGCTCTTACGGAGAGTGGGGCAGAGGAAGACTATTGGGCTGCAGGGGCCGAATATGCCGATTCGGTTGGAGTGGATGTGATCAGTTCCTCTTTGGGATATGTGTCCTTTGACGATAAGTCGACCAATTATCATTATAAGGATCTTGATGGCAAGACGGCATTAATCTCACGGACCGCATCTGTGTTGGCATCCAAAGGAATAGTTCTTGTCAATAGTGCTGGCAACGAGGGTATGGGCACTTGGAAGAAAATCGGTTTCCCCGCTGATGCCGATGACATCTTAACCGTTGGTGCCATCGAACCCGATAGCGTCAATGCGGCGTTTAGCTCAGTAGGACCAACCGCTGATTGGCGTATCAAACCTGACGTGATGGCAATGGGTAGCCCCACAGCTGTAGTCACAGGACATGGTACGGTTATACGTGATACGGGAACATCGTTTGCCGCACCTATTATTGCCGGAATGGTGGCGTGCCTTTGGCAAGCATTGCCCGAGAAGAGCGCAAAAGATATTATAGATATTGTACGTAAGAGTTCAAACAATTATCTGACACCAGACAATATTATGGGTTATGGCATTCCTAACTTTTGGAATGCATACATTGATAATAAGCGGTAAACTGCGATATGACAGATGCTCTCACGTTATACGAACTCAATTCGTTGGTGGCTGAAACCATTCAGCTAACCATGAATCGAACCTATTGGGTCAAAGCGGAGATATCAGACCTTCGTATACGTGGTGGCCACTGTTATATGGACCTGATAGAGAAAGAAGCTAAACGTAATACCCCCATTGCACATGCAAGAGCTTGTTGTTGGCGCAATGTTTGGTCAATGCTTTCTCCTTATTTTCAGCGGACTACGGGCGAAACTCTTCATAGTGGCTTGAATGTGATGTTAGAGGTTTATCCGCAGTTTCATCCTCAATATGGCTTTACTTGGATAGTGGAAAACATCAATCCAGAGTATAGCTTAGGTGATATGCTGCGCCACCGGCAAGCAATCGTGGAACAACTGAAGAAGGAGGGAGTCTTTACGCTGAATAAAGAATTACATCTGCCCATGTTCTGTCAGCGCTTGGCTGTTATCTCTAGTCAAACGGCAGCAGGTTATGAAGACTTTTGTAAGCATCTTTATGCCAATGAAAAACGCTATCGTTTCTCTGTTACTTTGTTTCAAGCCACAATGCAAGGCGAATGCATTGAAGCAAGTATCATTGAGGCGTTGAATAAGATTTATGACGACAGTTCTAAGTTTGATGCCGTGGTGATTATCCGTGGTGGTGGCGCAACTTCCGATCTGTCAGGAT
The DNA here is from genome assembly GCA_963639545.1 of Bacteroidaceae bacterium. GTDB lineage: Bacteria > Bacteroidota > Bacteroidia > Bacteroidales > Bacteroidaceae > Prevotella. Next base: position 10,579 of record CAVHUZ010000069.1, on the reverse strand, counting down.
TCGACTCGTTACTATTGGCAGAGAATGTAGCCAACTTTCCTTTACCTATCATTACAGGTATTGGACATGAACGGGATGAGTGTGTACTAGATATGGTGTCACATGTTCGTGTAAAGACGCCAACAGCTGCGGCAGCATTCTTCATCGATCGATTGGATCAAGTGTGGCAGACGTTGCAAGATGCGCAGGAGAAAATCAGACAACTTTCAGCCTCTTATATCCTTAATGAGAAAAATCATCTAGATCGGATTGCCTATCGGTTGATGCCATTATGTACGAAGAGACTATTCGTAGAGCAACTCCGCCTCAACAATCTCTCAACCAAACTGTCCGATTTGACACTGCGTTATGTAAGTGCGAAAAGCATGCAGATTAGTCAGATAGATGAAAAGATACAACAACGGTGTCGAGACGCAATGCTTGCCCAACAGCAGCTCTTGGAAATGTTAACCCACAAGATAGATTTGCTTGATCCGCAAAACGTACTTAATAGAGGATATAGTTATACCATAAGTTCAGGAAAAGTGGTGAGAGATCCTAAGCTAGTCAAGGTAGGCGGCACGTTGCAAACTCATGTGCAGCATGGTGTGATTACATCAGTTGTGACCGAGTGAACATTAACAGCGCTTATTTCCCAATAGAACAGAAAAATAACACAAAGATAAATAGATTATGCCAAAAAGCAAAAAGCCTTTCAACTATGAGAATGCAGTGAGCGAATTGGAACAAATCGTTTCGCAAATGGAAAAAGGCGAATTGGATCTTGACCAGTTGGCTCAAAAGGTAACATATGCCCGAACCTTAATAGATAAATGTAAAGAGAAGCTTAAACAAACAGATTGTGAGATAAAACAGCTGTTTGAAGAAGAACCTGAAAGCTAATGCCTTTTTGCATGCTTTTAACCTAATGTTATAAGAATATAACGTCCAAGGTTTTGTGCTAAGAAATGTAGGAAGAACCAAAAAAAAGTATTACTTTTGCGAATATAACGAAAAGAGTAAAATATTATGAAAGATTTAGATTGGTCAAGTTTGACTTTTAGCTATACACCGACTGCTTACAATGTTCGTTGCTATTATCGCGAAGGTAAATGGGGCGAAATAGAGGTTTGTTCAGATGAGTATATCAAACTGCATATGGCAGCGACGTGTTTACACTATGGTCAAGAAGCTTTCGAGGGACTTAAAGCCTATCGTGGTGTGGATGGTAAGGTGCGCCTTTTCCGTGCGGAAGAGAATGCAGCACGATTGCAGAACACAAGCCGCGGTATCGTAATGCCTGAAGTACCTACAGAGATGTTCGTAGAAATGGCAAAGAAAGTGGTTCGACTCAATCAAGAATACATTCCTACTTATGAGAGCGGTGCCACCTTATATATACGTCCTCTTCTGATAGGTATCAATGCACAGGTAGGTGTTCATGCTGGTGTCGACTACTTGTTCTTGATGTTTGCCACTCCCGTAGGACCATACTTTAAAGGTGGATTCAAGGCCAATCCATATGTTATCGTTCGTGACTGCGATCGTGCCGCTCCTTTGGGTACTGGTCGTTTCAAGGTAGGTGGCAACTATGCCGCTTCTTTGCGTGCACATAGTATGGCACAGTCAAAGGGATATATGTCCGAGTTCTACCTTGATGCTAAAGAAAAGAAATACGTGGACGAGTGTGGCGCAGCCAACTTCTTTGCCATTAAGGATAATACATATATCACCCCGAAGTCGACCTCCATTCTGCCAAGTGTTACCAACAAGAGCTTGATGCAAATAGCAGAAGATCTTGGTCTGAAGGTAGAGCGTCGTCCTGTAGCAGAGGACGAGTTGCCTACATTCGAAGAGGCTGGCGCATGTGGTACTGCAGCTGTGATATCACCAATATCCTACTTAGACGATCTAGAAACCGGACAGCGTTATTCGTTTGGAGACGAGCCCGGCCCTTGGTCTACGAAGTTGTATAATACGCTTCGTGCTATACAATATGGTGAGATTGAGGATAAGCATCATTGGACCACAGTAGTAATTGACTAACCTCATGAGTAAAGGCAAATTACAGAAGTTCGCTGAGATGGAAACTTTCGCCAATGTTTTCCAGTTTCCTTATAGTGCGTGGAAGTATAAAGAGGAAGGCAAGCTTACCTTCTCACAGCTTCCACAGCACCCCATAGCTGGGCATTGGAACGAAGAATACTTTCACAATGATCATCCTATCGTTTTGGAGCTTGGGTGTGGTAAGGGCGAATACACCGTGGGATTGGCCCGAATGTTTCCCGATATCAATTTTATTGGCATAGACATCAAAGGGGCGCGTATCCATAGTGGTGCTAAGACGGCCTTGGACGAACATCTGACCAATGTAGCTTTCCTTCGTACCAATATCGAGATTGTGGACCACTTCTTCTCTGCGGATGAGGTCGCAGAGATATGGTTGACGTTCAGTGATCCGCAGATGAAGAATGTACATAAACGTCTGTCCTCTACATTCTTCTTACAACGTTACCAAAAGTTTTTGGTAGATAATGGTATCATTCATCTGAAGACCGACTCCAACTTCCTATTTACTTACACCAAATATCTAGTAGAGAAGAACCAGCTTCAAGTGTTGCTTCAGACGGAAGACCTTTATCATACTCAAGGTTTGGACGAGCAGACCCAAGAGATACTTGATATCCATACTTATTATGAGAACCAATGGATAGAGCGCGGTAAGAACATACGTTATCTGAAGTTCTTGCTCCCAAAGAGTCAAGTCTTGGAAGAGTCGGATAAGGAGATACCGCTAGATGATTATCGTTCATATCATCGCACCAAGCGGTCGCCTAAGGAAACATCCAAATAAAATAGAGTGGGGGAAGCTCCATCTTTTAGAAGATTACAATGGATATAGATAGTTTTCCACAATTGGATGAGAGTCAACGCAAGTTGCTCTCTTTAGGTATAGGCTATCACTTAGTGTTAGCTCCTCCTGGTTGTGGTAAAACCACTATCTTAGCTGATCGAGTAAAGGACGCACACGCTAAAGGTATTGATTATGCCGATATGTTGTGCCTTACCTTTACTAATAGGGCTGCTCGAGAAATGCTCAATCGCATCAGCCGAGTGATGAAGGATGATGACATTAGCTCGCTCATGGTGGGCAACATTCATCGCTTCTGCTCCAAGTATCTCTTCAGTCAACAACTCATTCCGGCGGACACATCCATTATCGATGATGAAGAAAGCATGGGCATCATAGCCGACTTTCTTCATTGTGATGAGAATGTGTCCCGAAACAACCATCGGCAGAACAAGACTTATCAGTCTATCATGTTCTTTTCTCACTTGATGTTTCAGATAGAGAAACATCACCCCATTAATCTTTATCTACATCCAGAGATTCTTACGGAAGACGATCGTATCGCGGTAAAGCTCCTATGTAAGCAACATAATATCAAGTATTCGCAGGAGGGGCTCGTCTATATTTATCAGAACGCAGACGATTTTCTTACCAGCCTTGAGGGAACGCAGGTGATTTTGCCTGGTGTATCTAAGGTTCGTACCACGCTATTGAAGATGATATATTCACGGCAGTATCATCAATATAAGGAGCAACACCATATGTTCGACTTTGAAGACTTGTTGTTGCAATCTTATGAAATCCTCAAAGCCGATGATGATCACAAACGATTTAGCTGGATACAGGTAGATGAGGTCCAAGATCTCAATGCTATGCAGCTAGCCATCATCGACTTGCTTTCCCTTCCCAAGCAATCAACGGTGGTATACCTAGGAGACGAGCAGCAAGCAATCTTCTCGTTCATGGGAGCAAAGGTTGAACGCCTCACCGAGCTGAAGCTTCGCTGCAAAGACCACATCTATCATCTGGTAAAGAATCATCGTTCACCAAGCTATCTGCTCAACGTCTTTAACGACTTTGCAGAGAAACAGTTGCACATTGATAGAAGTCTGCTTCCTGTGTCTGATAACGTTCAGATGCCTGCTCCGACCGATATGCAGATTATCTACGCCGACACTACGGAAGAAGAGATAAGGCTTGTAGCTGAGAAAGCACAAAGTTTGAAGCAAGCCTATCCGCAGCAAACCACAGCTATTGTTGTTAATACCAATGCCGAAGCAGAACGTATCAGTCAATATATGGAACGGCTAGGTGTGCATCATTTTAAGATTTCCGGTAGCGATCTATTCTTGACCGATACCATGCGCCTACTTATAGCGCATCTGTCAGTATTGGCAAATGAAAATAGCCAGATCAGTTGGGTTCGACTGCTGAAACTCACCAAGGTGTTTGATACCTATGCGTTGGCTCGTCGGTTTGTGTGGAAATTACGGTCCTTGGCGTTAACGCCGTCAGACTTGTTGATGTACGATGGGAGTAGTTATCTGAACGAGTTTGTTTCTACATACAACAGTCAGACTTTAGTGGTCTTTGATACTGAAACGACAGGACTCGATGTGCTTACAGATGACATCATCGAAATCTCTGCAATGAAAGTTCGCAACGGCCAGCTTGTCGGTGAACCTTTGGATCTTTACATCAAGACTGATAAGGTTATTCCTCAGTTCCTAGGCGATAAGCCCAATCCTTTATACACCATCTATCAAGAGAAGCAAGCCTCTAAAGAGCTGATTGAACCTCAGAAGGCTTTGCAGCTGTTTATGAATTATATAGGCGATTCGGTTGTAGTGGGACATAACGTTCGCTATGATAGGGAGATCTTTCGAAACAACTATCAGCGTCATTGCCATGTTCAGTTAGACAAGGATGCTCTGAAATGCTTTGACACCCTCAAACTCACCAAACTCCTAGATCCTTCCTTATGCAGCTACAAGCTAGAAAGTCTTTTGGCATATTATCACCTTGAAGGAGTCAACTCGCATCGTTCTATCGATGATGTCGATGCTACGGTGCATCTGCTTAACCTCTGCGCATCTAAAGCGCAGTCATATCTTGAAGCGCAACGAGCTTTCCTTGCACATCCTAAGGTAACGCCCTTTATTCTTCGATTTAAACGCAATTACCTTCAGGTTTATCTTCATGGTGTCAATCAGTTATATGACCACTCTGTAAGTGACGTTCCTATGATTGTAGACGAACTTAGGTATGCGCATCAAGCATTAGTGGATGGACTTGATGTAAAGAAGGTGGATCGGCTAGAGATAGTATGCAATTACATTCAGAAAGACATGATGGCTGATGATTCAACGCCTAACGTGTTGCAATACCAGTTAGCTCAATACATTATGGATCTCAACACAATCAAGGAGAGTGACTTCTGTAATAGTAAGAGCTGCTTCGAAAACATATACATCTCTACTATTCATAAAGCCAAAGGCTTGGAGTTTGACAACGTGATTGTCTTTGATGCAGTAGACGGAAAGTTCCCGAGTAAGTATAACAGAACCGATGTTGAAAATCAAGAAGATGCTCGCAAGTTCTATGTAGCTATCTCCCGAGCCAAGCAACGTCTCTTTGTTGCTTACTCTATGCATAGCCAAGAACGTCATGGAAAGGTAGTTGATACCCAGCTAACTCCCTTTATGAACGATATTAGCAAGTATTTCAGTTAGGATAGAATCTACATGACGTAATCCGCCGAACATCTATTGCCTTCATGTTATGCGTTCTGCTAGAAGGTGATCTCGTCGGGTTTTATCCTATCGGCATCCGTTATAGGTCTTATCACTTTACATGGCACACCACCGGCAATGACACCTTCGGGGATGTTCTTGGTGACAACCGCACCTGCCGCAATGACCGAACCATCACCAATCGTTACGCCGCCCACAATGGTGACGCTTGCGCCTAGCCACACATTGTTACCGATATGGATGGGTTTGCTCGATGTTAATGGCTCTGTGTGGCGTTGTTCCGAGTGGATGGGATGTCCCGCGCAAGCCAATGCACACTTAGGTCCGATAAACACGTCCTCACCAATATATATAGGTGAAGTGTCAAGGAAGACGCAATCGAAGTTGACAAACGTGAAGTGTCCACCCGCAAAGTGTGTGTTTATACCATAGTCAAAGTGAACGTGCGGCATGATAGCTAGGTTTTCGCTCCATGTTCCCAGGAGCTCTTTGAGAATATCTGCTTGCGCTTCGTTGTTGGTCGGATCAGTATTGTTGTATTTCCAGCATAGTTGTCGTGCCTTTTGTTGTATGTCTTGGGGAATACGCATCACGTTGCCCACATAGGGAGCGTCAGCAGTAATGATATGGCGTACGTCCCTTTCATTATGTCCTTCAGTATTCTTCATATCGATGTCATTTAGATGCTAAGGTACAAATTAAATCTGAGAATGGGTGTATTAGATGGTCGAAAGCGACGAATTGTCTTGTCAAATCAGCCTTTTGATGTTGCCAAATGATACGTCCTTTGTGGAAAATTAAATTGATTGATAGGAAGAAATAATTTATTTTTCTTCCAAAAATAAATTATTTTTGTTTGCGGAAGAGTCCCTTTGAGGATGTTGCGCTTCAGCTATCGTAAGACGAAAGTAACCTTATCCGATGTGCCAAGAATGATTTTGAGGATAATATTAAAGTGAAAATATCGGTTTCCATACTTGTTGCTAAGTAATGGAAACCGATATTTTTGTTATCTATAGGCTAGAGACTTATGCCAGCTCAAACTCTCTGAGGAAACGTGTGTCGTTCTCGGAGAATAGGCGGAGGTCGCTAACACGATATTTTAAGTTGGCTATACGCTCTACACCCATACCGAAAGCGTAACCCGTGTATACGGTAGAGTCGATGCCGCAAGCCTCTAGGTCGTGTGGATCAACCATACCACAACCAAGGATCTCTACCCAACCTGTATGCTTGCAGAAGCCGCATCCTTCACCACCGCAGATGTTACAAGAGATATCCATCTCGGCGCTAGGCTCTGTGAATGGGAAGTAGCTAGGACGAAGACGAATCTTGGTGTCAGCGCCAAACATCTCTCTAGCAAATGTCAAGAGCACCTGCTTAAGGTCAGTGAAGCTTACGCCCTTATCTACATATAGGCCTTCTACCTGGTGGAAGAAGCAGTGGGCACGAGCAGAGATGGCCTCGTTACGATATACTCTACCTGGGCACAATACGCGGATAGGAGGTTCGTGTGTCTCCATATAGTGGGCTTCGTCACCAGAAGTGTGGCTACGTAGAAGCACATTCTTGGTCACATCGTTATCGGTGCTTTGCTCAATGAAGAACGTGTCTTGCATATCACGAGCAGGATGGTCAGCTGCAAAGTTGAGCATCGTAAAGATGTGCTTATCATCATCAATCTCTGGACCTTGATATAGGGTGAATCCCATTCTGCCAAAGATGTCAATTATCTCGTTCTTAACGATAGTGAGTGGGTGACGTGTTCCCAAAGCAACAGGGTAGGGAGTGCGGGTAAGGTCGATGTCGCTGCTTTGAGCCTCTTGTGTCTCGAGTTGTCCCTTTAGTTCATTAAACTTGCTTTGTGCAAGAGTCTTGAGTTCGTTAATCTTGATACCGATAGTTTTCTTCTGATCAGAGGGCACTTCACGGAAAGCACCCATTAAGTCGTTGATAAGTCCCTTACGGCTCAGATATTTTATACGTAGCTTTTCGACATCTTCAGATGTTTGTGCCGTAAGATTATTTACTTCTTTGATAAGATCTTCTATCTTTTCTAATAACATATCAATTTTCTTTTTGTGCAAAGTTACTGTAAATCGGATGAATATCAAAATAATTGGCATTTTTATTTTGCAGTGTCTTTAGTTTGCTCTAACTTTGCATTTCAAATTATATAATTAGTATTTTTATAATAATGAGGAAGCTATTTTTATTATTCATTATGGTATGGGTGTTCACACTCTTTGTGTCAACGGGGTGCACCGATAAGAAACCTGAGAAAGTGGAAGATACCACCGTGGTTGTTGATACTGATACGGTAGCTGACACTACGCATGCTGATACCATAGCTAAGATCATTGAAGAGACACCGATGCCCAAGGCTGCAGACCAATTGTTTGACGATTTCTTTTTCAATTTTATAGCTAATAAGAAGCTCCAACGCAGTCGTATAGCCTTTCCTTTACCAGTGATCTCTGGAGACAAGGTCACTTATCTGCAACGCAGTCAGTGGAAGACTGATCACTTCTTTATGCGTCAGCAATATTACACACTCATCTTTGACAATGCAGCTCAGATGGCAGATGCCAAATCGACCAAGCTAGATAGCGTAATAGTAGAAAAGATACATCTAGGCCAAGGACTTGTGAAGCAATACTTGTTTGACCACCAAGATGGTAAATGGCGGATGAAGAGTATTCGTAACATGAGCTTCAAGGATCATGCTAATGCATCATTCTTGACATTCCTTAACTCGTTCTTCGCTAACAATGGCAATGGGGCTGTGGACGATCCTCTGCGCTATTCGGGACCTGATCCCAATGGTGAAGAAACTAGTAACATCAATACCACGATTCCAGCCGAGGAGTGGAGCAACTTCTTACCCGAACTGCCACAAGGTTTGATTTACAATATCCGTTATGGACAGAAGTATTCGAAAAACTCACAGAAGATATTGTCGTTCCGTGGACTCTCTAATGGTATAGAGACCCAATTGGTGTTTAAGCAACGACACGGCAAGTGGCGGATGGTAAAAATCAATGCATTCTGATCACATGAACGAGTATCATCATTATAGCCTGTTGCCTCACAACACGTTTGGAATAGACGTGACATGTGACACTTTCCTTGAATACCACAACGTGGAAGAAGCGCAGCAGGTGGCACGTCGGTTAGTCTCAAGTGACACACCTTATTATATATTAGGTGAGGGAAGCAATCTTTTGCTTACGCAAGATTATCATGGCGTAATGGTTCATGCAGCCATTGATTACATCAAGCCTTTGCCTGATCATTGTGTGGAATGTGGTGCGGCTGTGAAATGGGTCGACTTTGTAGCCTATTGCGTTGAGAATCATCTTAACGGCGTTGAGAATCTAGCGCTGATTCCGGGTGAATGCGGTTCTAGTGCTGTGCAAAATATAGGTGCATACGGCGCTGAAGCCAAAGACGTTATCAAGGCGGTGAACGTGGTAGAGATAGCTACGGGTGAGCCACGGACGTTTACCAATGCACAGTGTGAGTATGGTTATCGGGAGAGCAGATTCAAGAAAGACTGGAAAGGTAAATATCTCATCACCTCTGTGGTGTATCAGCTGAAAGCCGAATTTCAATCGCAGGTAACGTATGGTAATGTCGCCAAGACTTTAGAGGAGAAGGGAATAACCCAGCCTTCAGCTAAAGATATATATGATGTGGTAACCGAGATACGCCAGTCAAAGCTACCAGACCCGAAGGCGATAGGTAATGCAGGTAGCTTCTTTATGAATCCCGTGGTGGATAAAGATACCTTTGTGCGCCTTCAAAGTCAGTATCCCGCGATGCCTTATTATGAGGTAGGCGAGGCAAAGTATAAGATTCCTGCTGGCTGGATGATAGAACAATGCGGCTGGAAGGGGAAACGTCAGGGGCATGTGGGCGTGTATAACAAGCAAGCGCTAGTGCTGGTCAATTATGGCGGAGCTACGGGTGCAGAGGTAGTGGCGCTTTATCGTGCTATCCAAGCTGATGTGAAAGAGCGTTTTGGTATAGAAATCCATCCAGAGGTAAATGTCTTATGAGTAGTCTGACGTTTTTAGGAACAGGTACATCGTGCGGTGTACCTGTTATTGGTTGCACATGTGATGTGTGCCGAAGTGAAGACCCGCACGATCATCGATTACGCGCGTCGGCAGTCATCCAGCACAATGACACACAGATCTTGATTGATTGTGGACCCGATTTTAGGCAACAAGCTTTGCGGATACCTTTTCGAAAGATTGACGCAGTGTTATTGACCCATGTCCATTATGACCATGTCGGTGGTATAGATGACTTGCGCCCTTATTGCAAGTTTGGCGATATTGACATCTTTGCCAACCACGGCACTTGCCGATCCTTGCGTGAACATATGCCTTATTGCTTTGCCGAGCATCTTTATCCAGGTGTACCCAAGCTGGCGCTACATGAGGTAAAGCCGCATCAAACTATCGTGATCAAAGGTACGGAAGTGATACCTTTTACGGTGATGCATGATAAGATGCCTATCTTGGCTTATCGTATTGGTAAGTTGGCATACATCACCGACATGAAAACCATAGACGTCTCGGAGCTTCATTATCTAAAAGGCGTTGAGACATTAGTGGTAAATGCCCTACGATGGAAGAAGCCGCACCATTCGCACCAGCTAGTTTCAGATGCCGTCAAGCTATCAGAGATGCTAGGCGTGAAGCACACCTATCTGATTCATATGAGCCATGAGATAGGTCTTCACCGCAAAGCTAGTCTGTTGTTACCACCTAATGTCCACTTGGCTTATGATGGGCAGACCATCTATTTCTGATCTTGACAGTCTTGCTCGGTGTTCTTTTAAGGCGAGTTTTAAAAGTTATCTTTGAAGGATTTTTTTGAATTTTAGTCGAGCAGATTTTACTTGCTTTGGATAAGATAGGCTGCACCTCAGCAATTGAAGCAAGCTACATTGCGTTCGGTTTGCACTATCTTTCTGAAGGAACAT
>CAVHUZ010000068.1:0-13098 GCA_963639545.1 Bacteroidaceae bacterium | reverse complement strand
GCATGTAACGAACCAATATCTCATAGTCAAATGTTGTATTCTTCTTTGCCATGATACAAAGGTAATACTATTTATCGTTTGGTTAAGATATTTGGTTAGCAAAGGGAGTCATCTACGGACATTTACCACTGAGCCCGTTTTCAGCATATTTTGATGGCTGACACGTGAGGATAGACACGCTATTGGGCTTCAAAGAAGATAGCATGCTAGGAAGGCGGTGGCTCTTTTAGAGTCTAAGGACGTCGCAGAGAAAGGGTGAGAGGGGCGGAATGGGAAAGAAAAATAAATTGATTTTGTGGAAAGAATAATTTATTTTTGGCTGAAAAACAAATTGATTCTAAGACCAAGAGGGCCTTAGAACCAATCAGAAAGGGGTGTTATGAGATTACAGAAGGGGTGTTATCGCATTGCAGAATGGGCATCATATAGATGCAAAGGGGGGGCTAAGGCGCTGACGTTGAGCCGCTGCGCAGAGATCAATAGGTACAGAGCGCATCCCACGTCATAAGGTCTTGGCGCACATAACCTGTCTTGCCATTGACCTTCACCTTAAACCATAGGTAGCCATTGGCGGCATTGGTCACCAATCCTAGACAGGGATAGCACTCGGGCAGCTCGCCTTCGTTGGCACATATCGTACATATCACCTTGCTCTTGCTTGTTGGGCGCTGACGCACGTTGACACACTGGGCGTTATCGGTGTTGATAGTGAGCCATCCCTGACCCTTCTCAGCCATATAGTGGACGATGCGGCAGCCTTGCTTCTTGACCAAACAATAATCCTGTACGAACACAAAGTAGCTGTCACCGCAGTCAGCTAGGTAACGATACTTGTTGCCTTTGGCATCTATAACCACCTGTCCGCTCATCTGATACTGACGCACCTTGCTATCCATTCCCCATGAGGGCGAATAGATTGCCATATCGGTAGTGGGGCGGAAGTTTTGACAATGCCAGGTGATAGAATCTTCGGGGAAGAGCGTGGCGAACGCTTCGGTCTGGTCATAGGGCGACTGCAGATGATAGATCTCTGTGCCTGCGGAAGAGACGAAGGGCGCTGCTCGGAACACGCTATCGGTGATACATAGCTCGGTGGGTGCTTCGGTCTTGATGCACAACGTGAAGTCGTCTACCTGATGGTTGGCCCATCGTGTGACGGGGGTGAGCCAATAAGGTATTGAGAACTTCTTATCCACCGAGAAGCTCATGCGGTAACGATACGTGTGATGCACCACATTGAGTCCGCTCTTGAATGGGGCTTCAAAATAGTAAGCATAGCCATAGGTGACAATACTATCTAGCTCGGGGTTATAAAGGGCATCGTCACTCATATACACCGTATCGGGCACTTCGTTGAAAGTTTTCCACTTGCTGAGATCCAGACGCTTATGGTCACTGACCAGCTCATCGTTCTGTCGGGTGAAAGCCACTACCCCATTCTGATAACTGAGCGGCGTACCATTCATATTGACCGTGAAATCACAGATGAAAGGATGCACCCCGTTGCGGTTGAGCGGCGTACCGTCATTATATTGCGACTGGGCTTCAAAGGCCATCTTGACGGTTTTGGGTGCGCCGTTGTTCCGAAACTCATAATAGACGTCCACCGTGGCAAAGCTGTCTTTGCCGATAGTGATAGTCAGGATCTCCCTTGCTGCAGAGATATCGGTCTCTACGATGGGGATGAGAAAGTTGCCACTGGTAAAGTAGACACCATCGTTGGCTACGGCAGGACGGGCGCAAGCCATCAGCGCCAAGATGATGATAGATAAGATTTGCTTCATCGTATAGTTGTTTTTGATTGGTTTTGTTTCGGGCACAAATGTACAACTATTTTGAAGAATACACCACTTGGGCATCATTTTTTGTACCCAAGATTTTATAGGAACAAGAGAATGGCAAGCAGATTGGTGGGTCGGGATATGGCTTCGATTGCGATTGCCGCCATGCGCATCAAGGTATCCTATCGCCGTGAGCTGCCGCATATAGCGATAGGCTGTAAATCTGGCATAGCAAAAAGGGCTCTTTACGCTATGCGGAGGAAGTCGCGTAGGCGTGGCGACTGCGGATTGGAGAAGATCTCTGCAGGTGTGCCTTCCTCCGCAATATCCCCTCCGTCAAAGAATAAGATGCGCGAAGCCACCTCACGCGCAAACGCCATCTCGTGCGTAACCACCACCATCGTCATACCAGATGCTGCCACTTCACGCATCAGCGCAAGCACCTCGCCAACCATTTCGGGATCGAGCGCAGAGGTAGGCTCGTCAAAGAGGAGCACATCGGGCTTCATTGCCAAGGCGCGCGCTATGGCTACACGTTGCTTCTGACCGCCGGAAAGACGCGTGGGGAACATATCGGCCTTATCCAGCAAGCCTATTCGCTGCAATAAGGCTTCGGCGGTGGCGTTGGCTTCAGCCTCCGTCTGCTGCCCAAGGAGCGTTGGCGCAAGGGTGATGTTGTGACGGATGGTCATGTTGGGGAAGAGATTAAACTGCTGAAACACCATTCCCACACGTTGACGCATGCGGTCTATATCGGCATCTTCAGAGGTGAGGTCAGTTCCTTCAAAGAAGATCTGACCTGTAGTGGGGGGGGCCAACAAGTTGAGCGAGCGCAGAAAGGTGCTCTTGCCACAACCCGAAGGACCGATGATAGCCACCACTTCGCCTTGAGAGATGGTGGTATTGATGTCACGTAGCACCGTGTGGGCGCCAAAGGATTTGCAGAGATGCTCCACACGGAACAAGGGATTGCTATTTGTCATGCTTTGCAAGATGTTTTTCGAGACGGGTCACACCTGCTGATAGAACCGTCACAAGAATGAAATAGATAAGCGCCACAACACCTAGAGGCATAATGGCATCATAGGTCAGCGAACGTATGATGTCGCTTCCCTTTGTGAGATCGGTCAAGCCGATATAGCCGCTGATGGACGTTTCCTTGAGCATAGTGATAAACTCATTGCCCATTGTGGGCAACACATTGCGGAAGGCTTGCGGCAGAAGGATATGCGTAAGGGTCTGCGTATGGGTAAGCCCGAGGCTACGTCCGGCTTCCATCTGTCCACGATCCACAGCCACGAGACCCGAGCGAATCACCTCTGCAAAATAGGCGGAGGAGTTGATGCCAAAAGCCACAATAGCCACAAGCACCTTACTCACGTCAGCCGAGGCAAAGACCACATAATAGATAATGAGCAGTTGGACCATCGTAGGTGTGCCCCGAATCACCAAAAGGAACAGTCGGGCAAGGGTATTGAAGAAGCTCAGTTCACCTATTACGTCATGCGTAAAGCGCACAATGGCAATGCCTATGCCGAGAAACACAGAGATAATCATTGCGAAGAAAGCGATGAGCAGCGTATTGCCCAGTCCTTGGACGAGATAGAGGTAGCGCGAATCGGTGATGAAGTTGGCACGAAACTTCTCCCCTATCCCCTGTCCATTCACGGCTGCGGATCCGTTCTTAGCCACCACAATCATCTGTCGCGTGGCTGCATAAGGAATGGTAAACGTGATGTTGCGTGCACGATCGGGCGTCACGGTGAGTCCTGCCGCCCCTACATCGGTCTTACCAGTCTGCACCGAGGTAATCACAGCGTCAAACTCCATATCCTCTACCTGGGTTTGCATACCTAGTTGGTCAGCGATGGCACGCATGATATCGATATCAATGCCCACAATGTTGCCCCCTTCATAGTACTCATAGGGGCGGAATGTGGCATTGGTAGCAATGGTGAGCACGGGACCTGACGTGTTCTTGGGCGAATAAGCTACGTGCATTCCGCCTTGCAAATGGTCATTGACGATGCGATCCAGTGTGCCATCGGCACGAAGACGGGTGATGGCTGCGTTGATGCGTTGAGCCAGTTGGGGTTGCTCTTTGGCCACGCAGAAGGCATATTCTTCCTTTCCATAAGCCTGCGGCAAGATGCGAAGCGTAGGATTTTGAGCTACAAAAGCCTTGGCTGGTTGCTCGTCTACCACGACGGCATCTACCTTTCCTTGAAGCAAGGCTTGGATGGCGTCGCCCGTCTTGTTATATCGTTCCACACGTGTTCCGCTCCCATCGCTCTCCAAGGGCGTCACACGCGTGTCACCTATCGTACCTAGTTGGACACCAATCACTGCGCCGCTTAGGTCTGCACGCTGGTTCACTGCCTTGTGTTTACGTCCAGGGCAAGCCACAAAAAGAAGCATCACACCTAGCGCTACTATCAATATTAGGAGCAAAGAGAAGCGCCTCTGTTGTCTTTTAGTCATCGTTTTGATGTATTATTATACCGTTACACGTTTGCAAAGATACAAACAATTTACGACTTATTCGGTTTTATTTTCCATTTTCCGCATATTTAGCACTTTACTTGCAACTATATACTATCTTTATGCAAAACACGTATTAAAACCTAAAAAACCGACAGAGAAGGGAAACGACCCTACTCTGTCGGTCTTCATTAGATATACATGCGCATCTAGTTTGGTCTATGCCATCGCTGGAAACGTAAGCAGCGAAAGCAAAAGAAATAATTATTTCCTTTTCATTGGTTTGTATATAAGATTCTAAAATATGCGTTTGTCGCAGCTAATAACAAGACAAGCACAACCTTCGACCTACGCCACCAAAGCCAGTAAAGGCAAAGCAGCGATGAGCGCTTGGATATTGGGCATGGTCTTAGTGGGTTGATCGGCAAGGTAGGTGTTGATGAGTATCACACGAAGCATGGCTCTTGCATCGGCATTTTGCAAGTATTCGAAGAGGTCTTTGTCTATTTCGGCATACGCAAAGGCACGTCGCATGGCTTGGATGGAGTAGCTACCAGTAGGCAGTTTCTTCCGTTCTTGCTTGCTCTCTATCCACGGAGTGGGTTCTGCCGCCATACCGCCAACCAGCTTTTCTTTCTCCTCCAACCGCCAAAACGATTCGTGTTGCAGATGAAAGTAGGGTTTGCAGATATCAGGTGTAAAGATAGCAGAGGTTCCTAGATACCTCTTCCAAACGGCATGAAACCTTTCATTAAGTTCGTCCGTCAAAATAATATAAGGTGACAAAATCCTTTTCTCCTCTATAAGGTCAATGATTGCCAATAGCAACACCGCCTTATGAGGAGCTTTATGACCCTTCACCTTTGCCGTATGCAAGGTGGAGAATGCCTCAATGTAGTGTCGAAGATCCTTCATTGCTCAGTCTTTTGATGCCTGCCGCAGATTGTCTCCCATCCAAATGGAGCCACACGTGCCTTCTTCTGCGCCATTATCGTCATTTACTGCATATAGCGCAAAAGTACAAAAAAAGAATGAGAAACGCTATGTTTGCCGCTTTTCTTCTTAGAATCCTTCCCAATTTCGAATAGATTTGGGAAGCCGACCCAATGACGAATAGGGATTGTAATTGAGGAATTTTCCACGATCAAGCGAGTCGATGATGGCCATTTCCTCAGAAGAAAGACTGAAATCGAATAGTTCTATGTTCTCGCGGAGATGATTGGTGTCCCATGTCTTAGGGATAATAGCAATGCCTTGCTGCACCAGCCAACGCAAGATTACTTGCGGAATGGTCTTTCCATACTTAGCGGCAATGGGAGCAATGACTGGATTATCAATAATTTCGGGACGCACAGCATTAGATCTGAAGTGACTAAAAGTGCTCATTGCCTCCACTGCAATGCCACGTTGCTGACAGTATTGGATAAGAGGCTTCTGCGTATTAAGGGGGCTAATCTCAAACTGATTGACTGCTGGCACCACATCCGACACCTCTTTCAAAGCCTCAATATGGGGGGGGCAAGCACGAGCAAACACCGATAGCTCTGATACGTTGCTGATGATATAAGGTGGTAAGAGCTTTGTACATCTTACGGTAAATGGGCCAAGGCCAATGCACAAGGAATAGATCTATATAGTCGGTTTGGAGGTTTTCGAACGATTCCAGAACCGCTTTCATGACGGGTTTGAAGTTGCGCACGTTGAAGATAGTGTGTTTGCCATACCAATACCCAAAGTAGAACAATGCGTCAGCATTGACCTTTGTAGTAATAAAGACGTCTTCGCGGTGGATGCCATTATCTTTAAGGGCTTTTGCGATGTCCGCTTCGTTATGATAACGCCACGCTGTATCAAACTGACGGTAGCCCATCTCATAAGCCTCAGCTATGGTACGACCTATGTTTTCCTTGGGAATGAGAAACGTTCCTAATCCCACTTGAGGCATCTCCACCCCATTATTTAATATTATTGTCTGATTCATTGTTATTTCCATTTAAGCATTTCGTACCACAAGCCTCGTCCCGTGGCTATCTGTGTAATATCCTCTCCTGGTGGAATATTGGCTTCAAGCAGTTCCACCTTACTCACTCCCTCATGATTGATAACGGCAAAATCCCAGCCCACATAACGTGCAGAAGGTTCTTCCTTGGCGAGAGAGCGCACCATCTGTAAACATTCATCGATTTCAGGAAGGGCATATCCTTCAAAGGTTATGCCCGAGAAAGGATGCACCTCCCATCGTTTATTATCCATGCCATAGGCATATCGCGTCAAACAACGGCGTTTCAAATCTATCGGACATGCCATACCGCCATTATGGTAATTGTCCGTCAAAGCAGTGCCATTGCCCATACGGAGAAGTGCCGCCACAATATGCAACTTCCCATCGTGGTCAATCACAGTCACCACACGTATCGTATTGAGAGAACCCGGGGCAATCCGCTTGATATTGCCGGCATTCTGAATACATTCTTCCACTATCATCCCCGACTGCACCGAACGTATCTTTTCGGCAAACGACGGCTCATCAACTGTAATGGAGAACACCCCATGCCCGCCATAATCGGACAGAGGTTTCACTATAACCTTATGGCATTGGCGTACAAAGGATTCCAATGACGCCACTTCCTTGTCTATAATGAACCATCTCCGTGATATATAAGGTGCAAAACGCAGATTGAAACGTGCCTTATCCAAGAAGAGATTGTGAGTAGCAGGCGTACTCATTATGGCACTCAACACATCGTTTCGACGAAAAGAGATGTACGAATCGCGTTCCTCGGACGTCTTATTCCAAAGTTCGAACGTACAATAATCGTTGAAATCATGCCCATATCGCAAGAAGCAATAGATGAGATCAAGCGTAATATGGATACGATTTTGATGTGTTTTCTGCTTTACATAGACACTGTTGGCATAACTTTGCCGACAGTATCTCAACACCGTGATAGCCTTTGAAAGGTTAGACATCTTATTTTTCTTTATGACAATCCTTTGAATAATCGAACGTTATAAGGCGACAAGCACGCAAGTTGTGTATGTAATAATGGATAGAGCCCCATGCCAATCCTACCCCAAAGCCACACCCTAAGCACTCATACGTACCTTGCATCAACTCTTTTGACTTGCATACGACCATTGCCAAAGGAATGGAAGCACTATTGGTATTGCCATAATCTTGCAGACAATAAGGTACTTTGGACGCTGGCAGCCCCATCTTCTTACGGATACGTTCATCAATATATCTATTGGCTTGGTGCAAGAAGAGATAGTCTATCCGCTCAGTGTCTATCTGAAAATGCGCTATCAGTCTGCTTAACGACTGTGGCGGTACTTTTATGGCAAACGCAAAGACGTCCATGCCATTGACCACCATATCCGTACCTTTACGTATAATGCCTGGTTCAACCTCGTGCTCAGTTACTGCTTCAATGGTTGCGGGGTAACGCATACCACCATATTGCGTCCATACAGCTTTGTATCCGCTACCATCCACACCAAACTCAAACTGCAAAGGCTTGTCCCAAACGGCATCATACTCCAATGCTGTGACTGTGGCGGCATCTCCGAAAAGTGGCTTTACGGTCTTGTCCTTGGCTGAGCGGTTGAGCGAGTTGGTCTCGGCACACACCAAAAGGCCGCGCTTAAACTGACCATGACTCAACAAAGAGGCCAACGTACTCATACCATACACCCATCCAGAGCAGCCCAAAGGCAAATCAAGGCAATAGCAATCATTGCGCAGATGCAGACGATCTTGCAAGATGGCAGAGGTGATTGGGGCTATATAGTCGCGTGAGGTACACACGTATATGAGAACATCCACCGAATCGGATGTCCATTTTAAGTCAGCGAGCAACGACTCGATGGCCTGATAACTGAGGTCGCTTGCCGTGAAACCAGCCTCCACTACCCTCTTGCGTTCTATACCCGTAGAAGCGATTACTTTCTCGGCCTCAGCCTCATCCTTAAAGATTGGCAAACTGATATTCTCTTCCACAGCAGGTGGAACGCAAGCAGTAAGACCTGCTATCTGTACATGTTCTATTGTTAGGAAAGCCATTATCCTTTGAGTTTGATTCGTTGTTTCTTGCCAGATTCGGTCATCGGAATCTGTTCTATCCATTCATAAGCCACTGGTTGTTTATAGGATTCGATTTGTCCATTCAGCTTTTGGGCTATCTCGGCAAACGTCAAAGCGGTGGAACCACTCTTGATGTAGCATTTCACCAGTTCACCCAAGATTCCTTTAGGGTCGGGCATTGGCACGCAAACGCAGTCGCCCACACCCAAAGCGATGATTGCATCCTCAACCTCGGAGGGCGATACCTTCTTACCACCGACATTGATGATTTCCTTTTCTCTACCTACCAAGTAGACATAGCCTTGCGATATATATCCCAAATCGCCCGTACGGAAGTACTCGCCAAAGAACGCTTGCTGGGTGTGGTCGGCATTCAGGTATTGCGTCATAACCATATTGCCCTTGACGCAAATCTCCCCGCACTCGCCATCAGGCAAACAGTTTCCCTCAGCATCGTAGATACGAATATCCACTTGGTCACATACTGCACGCCCCACAGAGGTGCGATGGACTACGTCATGCAGCTCGATGAAACAACTTCGCGATGCTTCCGTCAGACCATAATGCATACATAGACGAGAATGAGGGAAGAGCAGAGCCATCTCCTCTTTGGTTTCAAGAGACATAGACGAGCTGCCTATCTCTACATATCTTATTCGATCAGCATATCTAGCGATGCGTTTGCCACTGACCCTACGGATATATGCCCACGCAGAAGGTACTACTGCAAAGCCTGTTACAGGATAGACCTCAAAGCTCTTGATAAACAAGCGCACATCGGCAAAGCTGGGAAGAACGACCACAGTGGCACCTAACATAAGATTGCAACGCAAGCGCCCCATCCCAAAACTATGACACAAAGGTAACGCCAACAGCTCTACGTCCTCAGACGTGTTCTGAATGTATTGGTTGATATTACTTGCCGATGCACAAATATTGGCATAGGAAAGGCAACATCCCTTAGGTTGCGCCGTTGTTCCAGTTGTAAACAAGATTTCAGCTATGTCCGTTTCCTGAAGTTGCGGAGTTGCGTCTATCGGAAAAGAGCCATGCTTCAAATCGACATCAGCATAAAGATGTGAAGGATAATCACCTACGTCACATCCCACGCATAATGTGGGCTGCGTTTTGCTAACAATATATTCCAATCGCTCGGCAGTAGATTTGGGATCGACAAGAACGTTAACGCATCCCACAACATGAGAAGCCAAGTAAACGGAAATGTACTCCAACGATTTGTCAGCAGACAACACGATGCGGTCATACGGCTTTACACCCAATTCTTTCAGGTACAAAGCGGCACTGAGGATATACTCCCATAACTGCGAATATGTAATCTGTTGTCCATTGAGAATGATGGCAACCTTGTTGGGTTGTTGCTGCGCATGATTCATAACCGAGCGAAGCAACGCGCTATGCTTGAACATTACCAATCCGTATTAATTTGCTTTAAGCTTCTCTACCTCGCTTATCCAGTCGTTCACCGTAGCAATATCGAAGATATCGTCTTCGGGGATTAAGAGGTCGAAAGTTTCTTCTATTCGCGACAGAATCATCACATTGCGCATAGAGTCGAACCCTTCCATCTGATATAAGTCTTGGTCACAAGGCATTGTATCTGCAGAAAGGCCGAGACATTCGGCAATGATGGTTTTCACCTTTTCTTTTGTTTCCATTAGTTTCATTATTTGATAGACACGCCTCCATCAATGACTAGCGACTGTCCAGTGAGCCATGACGAGGCATCAGACAATAGGTAGATGGCTGCATGAGCTATATCTTCGGGACGGCCGTACCTTCCCAAGGGGTAACGCTTTTGGTCTTCAGCAAGCTGTTCCTCACTTACTGTACCCCGATGAATCAACGGTGTATCAACCATTCCTGGACAAATGCTGTTGACGCGCACCTTACGCAGGGCAAATTCTTTGGCTGCAAACTTCATCACTGAGTTGAGAGCGGCTTTTGAAGCGCCGTAGATGCCATTGCCTCCGCTAAACACTTGCGTTCCGCCAAGTGATGCAATGATTACCACAGAGGCGTTCTTGGTGAGTTTCTTTTTCTTGTATAGCAGTCGCAATAGCTCCACCTGTGCGAAGAAATTCACTTCAAAGATTTCATCAAACTTCTCGCGAGTAGCAAACTGAATAGGCATGGTCAGTCCACGACCTGCACAAAGCATCAGTCCGTCCAGTTTGGGACATTGCTCCACCAGGCATTCCAGTTGCTCATTGTCGGTAAGGTCGGCAACCATGATTGTGCTTTCCGCCTCGGCCTGTGCATGAATCATCTCTTGAGTAGCCTGCAGACGCTGTTCATCCCGCGCAGACAAGAGCACGTGAGCACCCATTTTGGCAGCCTGAACAGCGGTACACTGTCCGATACCAGAAGATGCGCCAGTGACAAGAATCGTCTTGTCTGTCAGTTGGAAGGGGTTGTATGATGGGTTCATGATAACTCTACTAATTTACTGATAACGGGGTGATCCAGCTCAAAGCTCACCGTACCCCATGACAGACCTACGCCAAATCCACAACCAATCATCGACACAGGCGTAGTCGACTGACTAAGCGCTTCGGCCAGTTCTGTAACGATGGTATGAGGAATGGAAGCCGAGGAGGTGTTTCCGAAGTGGGTCATGCTATAAGGAAACTTCTCTGCAGGTTGCTTGAGCTTGGTGCGTATCTTCTCATTGATCATCTTATTTGCTTGATGCAATACGAAATAATCCACACATTCCAGATCCATCTCGTAGGTTGCCGCTAGCTTCTTGATGCTTTTGGGAGCCGTGGTGATGGCAAAGGCAAACACGTCCATTCCTTTCATTCGGGTCTGGAAGTTGTGTCGCATGCGCCCATCTTCACACATTACAGGCTTCAGATCTTCCGCCGTAACTTGGTTTCGTGTGCCACCCACAGGTCGGATGATTGCATCAAATCCACTGCCATCCGTACCAAAGTGGAAGTTCATCGGTGTGGCGCCTTCTTTATATTCGATAGCGGTAGCAGTGCCTGCCATCCCAAAGAGCTGATCCGGCTCCTCATAAGCATGCTTACGACCATCACCGGCCAATAATAGGGCTTTGTGTATTCCACCCGAGGACATCAATCCTGCCAAGGTAGCCAATCCGTGCACCCACCCCGAGCATCCAAGAGAGATATCGAGAGTCATGCACTCTTTTGGTAATCCGAGCTTATCTTGCAGAATACATGAAGTAGCGGGTAATATATAGTCGGGTGTTTGGGAAACAAAGACCAACGCTCCCACCTCACCCCGATCCCAACCTAAGTCGGCAAGGAGCTGTTCAGCAGCGGCTTGACACATATCCGAAGCCGTGAACGCATTGGAGAATCGTTTCTCTATGACGCCAGTGCTTTTGGAAAACTCGTCAGCATCATACTTATCCGTAGTGGAGACTGCTGGTGCAACGTTCTTTGGAACACCGCTGGCCAATCCCGCAATGCGGAGATTCTGGAATTGAAGGAATGCCATAGTTATGCTTTCTTTACAACCAAAGCATACAGATCTTCTACCGTCTTGGTGTTGTGGATATCATCTCCCTTTAGCGTCACATCAAACTCGTCATCCACCATAGCGATGATGGACAAGGCAATAAGTGACGAATACTCATCAAGATTATGGTATTCGGTTGATGCAGTGATTTCTTCAGCAGGTGTATCCTCAAACTGCTCTGCAAAGAGAGCTACGAATTCGTCTAATGTTTTCATTGTTATATTCATTATTAGTTATTTATTCTTGATATCAAAAAAAGCATGGCTAAACGTTCGCAACAGCCTCGCATCGGAAGCCTAGAAAACAGTTTTCTTAGCCGGATTGCCCATATACAGACATCCATCCTTGGGTTTGGTCATCAGCACACTGCCTGGTCCTAAATGGACATTGTTACCGATGCGCAGCTGCTGAAGCACGATAGAACCTACCCCAAAGAAGTTAAGGTGGCCTATCGTGGTCTCGCCGGAGATACGAATATTAGGCATAAACGCATTGTAACTACCCAATTGCACATCATGTCCTAGCACGATGGAACCATTGAGCATATTAAAGTCGCCTAGTGTTACATCACATGAGAAGGTGCAATTGTCCTGTACGATGTTGCCTTTACCTATATGAAAGGACCCAGGATCATTGAAACGTACCGTGGGTGCAAACAAATTGGGAAAACTGATGTTTGGGTTTGTAATCTTCTCCGAAATCAGTTTTACCACACGAGGAGAACCTATGGCAATAGCAACCGATAGCGGTGAAGTCACTTTATTCAGTTCGGCACTGCCACCAAGACACTCACCTAGGTGCGAAATCATTTTACCCGCAAGCGCAGGATTATCATCATAGAAACCTATAAAATTCCATTGAGGTTGGTCCGAAGCCTCATTGATTCGTCTGATCAGACAAGCAATCTCACGTCCGAAGCCCCCTGCGCCAAATATCGCAATATCTTTCATTAGTTGCAGAAACGTTTATTTAATAGAAATTGAATCATTCATCGTCAACCTAAAAGGCTACACGCAGACAAAAGATAATATCTGGCACCTTTTTATCAAGGTATCATGCGCATGCGACACGCCATTTGCGATGATGTACATAACAAACTGCAAAATTACATATTCCATTTCACCCCCCCCCGATTAAACATTTATTAACACATAATTTAACCTTTAATAACCATTCAGGACGGATATGTAACTATTCAGCGGTAGGTGCATGACGAATCGTCAAACCTCAAACAAGACTTGA